>NZ_JBSGBY010000213.1:0-3091 GCF_053601505.1 Nocardia sp. NPDC004722 | reverse complement strand
CACACCCCACGTCCCCCGGGCTTTTTTTGCGCCGCCACCCCCCCCCCCCGCTTTGTACCCCCCCCAACCCCACGCCGGAATGACGGGGCGAGGACGACGCCCGACGAGGCGGGGTATGCGCGCGCCGTTCGGTCGGCAGGGCAGAGCGGTGGATTGCTCAGCCCTGCTGGGCCATCCATTCGTTGACTCGGCGTTCGGCTTCTTCCCTGGAGACGTCTTCCACGCGGGTCATGACGATCCAGCGGTGGCCGAAGGGGTCCATGACTCGGCCGTAGCGGTCGCCGGTGAGGAAGGTGGCGGGGTCGGAGACGAAGCGGGCGCCGTGGGCGGTGGCGCGTGCGGAGACGGCGTCCACGTCGGGGCAGTAGTGGACGACGCTGGTGTGGACCCAGTCGTCGGCGGGGGCGCGCAGGCCCTCCTCGGGGATGGGCATGCCGACCTGGATGGTGGAGTCGCCGATCAGGAGTTCGGCGTGGGCGGCCTGGCCGTCGGGACCGTCGTTGCGGCTCAACAGTTTCGCGCCGAAGACGGCGGTGTAGAAGTCGATGGCCGCGTTGGCGTCGGGGACGGCCAGGAAGCAGGTGATGGAGTGGTAGCCATCGGGGATGGGATTCACGGTGTCGCTCATGGGATGCACTCTGCTCGCCGCCGCGGCGATTGTCTTGGAAGAAAGCGACAGGTGCGATGAACAGCGGAAACCATGAGCAGGGCGGGTTTTCGCCACGTCCGGTGCCGCCGCCGGAGACCGCGAAGGGGATTCTGCGACCGCGGCAGCAGAACGCGGCCAACAACCACAACCGCCTCGCGGCGGGGGAGCGGGTTTCGCGCTACGTCGAGTGGTACTGGGCGGTGCGCTGGGATCGGCGCGGACTGCCGCCGTTCCACGCGGAGGTGCTGCCCTATCCGTGCGTGAATCTCACCTTCGAACGCACCCACGAGCGCGTCGGCGCTTTCGTGACGGGCGTGTGGACCACCAAGTACGTGCGTGAATTGGCCGGGGAGGGCGAGACATTCGGGGTGAAGTTCCGGGCAGGCGGCTTCGGCGCGTTCACGGGTCTCGACGTCGGGGCGTTCAGCGACACCTCGGTCCCGGCGGCCGAGATCTTCCCCGGCGTGGACGCCCTGGGTGAGGCCGTGCTCGCCGCCACGGATGCGCCGCGCCGCCGCGACCTGATCGAGGACTTCCTGGTCGCGGCCCAGGGCGGGGCCGGTGACGACACCGCCTACCGTCAGGTCCTGGAGATCATCGACGCCATGGAACATGATCCCGATCTGACCCGGGTCGACCAGGTCACCGACCGTTTCGACATTCCGATCCGCACGTTGCAGCGGCTGTTTCGCCGGTATGTCGGCGGCAGCCCCAAATGGGTGCTGCGCCGCTACCGCCTCCAGGACGGCGCGCAACTGCTGGCCGACGGCCGCACCTCGGATCTCGCGGCACTGGCCGTCGAGCTCGGCTACTTCGATCAGGCGCACTTCTCCAACGAGTTCGCCAAGGAGATCGGCATGCCGCCGCTGGAGTACGCCCGGATCTCGCTATCGTCCTGAAAGGGCCGCAGTCCTGAAATATCCGCTGGTCCGGGAATTTCCACGCCTACGATGAAGTTGGTTGCCGTATCACCCAATGGCTGATCGATCATCGAAGGAGCAAGCCATGGACGTGCTGGTATTGATCGGACGAATCCTGTTCGCATTCCTGTTCCTCGGCTCGGGCTTCGGGCACATCGCCCAGCGCAAGAGCATGGCGGAGTACGCCAAGTTCAAGGGCGTACCGCTGCCGGAGGTGTCGGTGGTGGCCTCGGGCGTGCTGCTGCTGGCCGGCGGCCTGAGTGTGCTGCTGGGCGTCTGGGCCGACCTGGGCGCACTGCTGCTCATCCTGTTCCTGGTGCCGACCGCCTTCCTGATGCACGCCTTCTGGAAGGAGACCGACCCGCAGGCCAAGCAGATGGAGATGGTGTCGTTCAACAAGGACATCGCGCTGGCGGGCGCGGCGCTCATGCTGTTCGCGTTCTTCGCCTACACCGGCACCGATCTCGGATTGACGCTCACCGGACCGCTTTTCAGCCTCTGATCCGATCACGGCGCTATAGTATTGCGCGTCATTGATCGGCCGGTAGGGAAGAGGATCGCATGCGTTTGGTGGATACAGCCGTCCTCACCGCGATTCTCGGCTGGTTGTGGGCCGAATTTCGCGAGCTGTGAAGCAAGGCGAAGTCACTGATTCGCGGGCCGTTCGTTGTGAGTTCTCACAGCGAGCGGCCCGCGGTCGGTTCCGGTGAAATCGGCTTTGTGACGAATCTCCCAGCGCGGCAACGGTGTTGGCATTGTGTGGGCCGCGTCGCGGTGGTCGGGGGAATTGGCTGGTAGTCGATGCCCTGTTCGGGCCGGATGCGCAATGTGCGATGTCCGGGCCGCGCCACGGGAGTGTGATGTGTTGCGATATCGAATATTTCCGCCTGTTATGCCGCTATTGTCAGGCGAAGTTGCCGCGGCGGTAACCCCACCGTTGTGGACGTCGCGGCCCCGACCCTTGTACTTGGAGGAGAAATGACCGCCTACCGGACGATCGTCGTCGGTACCGATGGCTCGGACTCGTCGTACGTCGCCGTCGAGCGGGCCGCGGCTCTGGCCGGCGACGAGGGCGCCACGCTGTACATCGCCTGCGCGTATTTCCCGACCGACGACCGCGATGTGGCCGCGGCCGCCGACGTGCTGAAGGAAGAGGCCTACCAGGTGCGCGGTTCCGCGCCGACCAGCGAGATCCTGCGCGTGGCACGCGACAAGGCGATCGCCGTCGGCGCGGTGAACGTGGTCGAGAAGGCCGTCGTCGGCGAGCCCGTGGAGTCGCTGCTGGACCTGCTCAAGGAGGTGGACGCCGACCTGCTCGTGGTCGGTAACCGCGGCCTCAACACCCTCGCGGGTCGCCTGCTCGGTTCCGTACCGTCGGACGTGGCCCGCAAGTCCCGCACCGACGTGCTGATCGTGCACACCGTGCGCTGAGTGGGGCTTCGCCCCACACCCGGGAGAATACGGGGGCAAGGCCCCCGGACCCCCATCACTACGAAGCGGCCGAGCCCAATCGGGCTCGGCC
>NZ_JBSGBY010000212.1:0-12397 GCF_053601505.1 Nocardia sp. NPDC004722 | reverse complement strand
GGTCGACACCTTCCTGGCCTGGCTGCGCAATACCCGCGACGAGCTCACCGCCATCGGTGTCGGGGTGACGACCGGCACACCGATACGATCGGCGGCGGAGGTGAGGCGAATGGCCGGAAGAAACGGGGAACGCAGCAGCGCGGGCGACCCGGTACGCACGCTGGAACTGCTGTGGCGCGTCCCCGGATCCGGTGGCCCGGCCCGCGGGCCCAAACAGCGCACCACCCTCGACGCCGTCATCGCGGCGGCCCTCGACATCGCCGACAGCGAGGGCCTGGCCGCCCTGACCATGCGCTCGGTGGCGGCGAAACTGGGCATCACGCCCATGGCCACCTACACCTATGTGCCCGGCAAGGCCGAACTCCTCGACCTCATGCTCGACACTGTCTATCAGCGCATGCCGCGCCGGGATCTCGGTGAAATGCCCTGGCGAGAGCGGGTTTCCGCCATCGCCGCCGAGAATCGCGCACTGCTGCAGGCGCATCCGTGGGTGGCCTACCTGCCCACCACCCGCCCGCCGCTGGGTCCCGGCGTCGCCGCGAAGTACGACCACGAGCTGCGGGCCTTCGACGGACTCGGCCTCGGTGATCTCGAGATGGATGCGGCCCTCACCTACGTGCTGGGCTTCGTGACCTCGACCGCGCAGCTGGCCATCGACACCGCGCGGGCCGCGGCCGAGAGCGGGCAGTCCGACCGTGACTGGTGGGAGCGCGCGGCCCCGCTGCTGGCGCGGGTCTTCGATACCGACCGCTATCCCCTGGCGGCCCGGGTCGGCGCGGTAGCCGGACAGGCGCACGACAGCGCCTACGACGCGGATCACGCCTACGAGTTCGGCCTGTCCCGGGTGCTGGACGGACTGGCCGTCCTGATCGAAAACCGCAGGCCCTGACCACTGTTTGACCGCGTGGACAATTCACCCGGGACAGACCGATCGGGACGATGGTCTCAATTTCGCCGCGCGGACCGGTCGATCACGGGCAGAATTCCAGCTATGCCGCGAGCAGCCCCGGCAATCGTCGCCACCGAAACCTTCACGCGGGCAGCGCAGCCGGTGCTCCCGGTGGGAGACGGGCTGGTGCTGCGGCCGTGGCTACGCCGCGATGGGCCCGAGGTGTACGGGGCCTTCCAGGACCCGGCCATCCGCCGCTGGCATGTCCGCACCGCCGACACGTTGGAGGAGGCGGCCGATTGGGTCGACTCCTGGGCCCGCTCCTGGACCAGCGGCACCGCCGCCAATTGGGCTGTGGCGGACAGTCGTACCGGCCGCCTGATGGGCCGTGCTTCGCTGCATCACATGGAACTCTGGCACGGTGAAGCCGAGGTGGCCTACTGGGTGGTGCCCGCCGCCCGTGGACGCGGCATCGCGCCGCGCGCGGTGGACGCGCTCGTCGGCTGGTGCTTCGAGGTGGCCGGTTTCCACCGCCTGGAACTCCGGCATTCCATCCACAACGCCCAATCCTGCCGCGTGGCCCATAAATCCGGCTTCATCCTCGAGGGCATCAATCGCAGCGCGGGCCTGCACGCCGATGGCTGGCACGACATGCACCTGCATGCCCGCCTCGCCCACCGCCCCGAATCGGCCGCCACCCACCGCCTACCGGCCGCCTCCGTCCCCGAACCCGCCACCCAACCGGTCTACCGCCTCCAGCGTTGATCGCCGAGTGGCACACCCTGGCGGTGATTCGCCCGAATTCGCCTCCAGGATGTGCCACTCGGCGGTGGGCTAGTGGTCGGTTTGGATGCGTAGCGCGGTGATGGTGCTGGCTAGGCCCTCGTACTGGTTTGTGAGGAGGACGATTTCGATGAGGTGGCGTTCGTCGTAGTGGGCGGCGAGGGATTGCCAGGTGGCGTTGTCGAGGTCGCGGGTGGTGACGAGTTGGTCGACCGCGGTGAGGAGGGCGCGTTCCTTGTCGGTCCAGCCTGCGGCCGCGGGGCCCTCGCGCAGGCGGTCCAGGATTTCGGCGGTGACGCCCGCGCGGCGGCCGAGTCGGATGTGGTGGTCCATCTCGTAATCACATCGGCGCAGGTGGGCGACCCGCAGGATGACCAGTTCCGACTCGTAGCGGCGCAGTTTGCCGCCCGGCATGAGGCGGCCCGAGAAATGCAGCCAACCACGGAACAGGCCGCCGGTCCGGCCCAGTGTGCTGAACAGGTGGGCGTCGTCTGTTCCCGCCGCACGGGAAAGCGCTTGCCAGACAACCCAGTTCACCGGCCCCAGTTCGCGCAGACGACCAGGGGCAATGCGTGGCTCCATCGACACCATCCCTCTAGTCAACACCCTGTCTGGGCCACCCGCCAGACGTGGCGCGCGCGGCGACTCATTCCCGTACCGCCTGCGCGAGTTTGGTGAGTTCCAGGGCGCGCCGGGCGCGGGTCAGGACATGGGCGCGCGAACTGGTGAGGTGCGCCATCAGGGTGCGCAGGGCGGTGTCGAGATCGCCGCTGAGCACGTGTTCGGCGATCGCGATGTGATCGTCGGCCATGGCGGCGATGCGGCCCGGCGTCGGCATGTCCAGCGCCCGCACCGGCCGCACCCGGGCGTGCACCGCGGTGAGAGCGTCGGCGAGCGCGGTGTTTCCGGCGGCTTGCAGCAGCGTGGTGTGGAACTGTTCGTCGGCGGCGATGAGGACGGCGCCGGGTTCCGGCGGATGCTCGCGAATGCGCCGCCAGGTCTCGAGTTCACGCCGCACCGCGCTGATATCCGGAACGCCGTCCATGGGCTGGGCCCCGGATGCCGACGGTTCGGTGGCCGCCGACTGTGCCGTGAGTGCGGAGGCCACCGTCGAAGGGGTGGTCGCCGTGGGCGGTTGGGCGGGGCCGGGTGATTCCGGCCGCGGCCTGGTGACCGATGCTTCGGGCGGGCGGGCGGGACTGCCCTGCAAGCGCTGGATGCCCCTGGCTTCCAGCACGATTCGGAGTTCGTAGAGGTCACCCAGCTCGTCGACCCGGGGGCGGTACGGGTAGAGGCCGTCGGCGTGGCGTTCCAGCAGGCCGTCGGCGTAGAGGCGGGCCAGCGCCTCGCGGACGGGGGTGCGGGAGACGCCGTAGGTTTCGGCGAGTCGTTCCTCGCCGAGCCGTTCGGTCGGCACCAGCACCCCGGCCGCGAGATCGCGTTGCAGCGATCGATAGACCCGCTCGGACAACGGAATACGCCCCCTGCGCGCGTTCACGTCGGTCCGATCAGATCGCCATGGCCAGGCGCACCGCGGATTCCGCGCCCGCGCCACCGGCCCCCGACGAGGTGATCCGCCCGGAGCGCAGCACATAGAACTGCTGGGCGGCCTGCAGCGCGAAACCGATGTGCTGCTCCACCAGCAGCACGCTCAAACCGCCGCGCGCGGTGAGTTCGATGATGGTGCGCTCGATCTCGGCCACCACCGACGGCTGGATGCCCTCGGTCGGCTCGTCGAGGATCAGCAGTTTCGGTTCGGTGATGAGGGCGCGGGCGATGGCCAGCTGCTGGCGCTGACCGCCGGAGAGCAGTCCGGCCTTGCGGGTCAGCAGTTCCCGCAGCGCGGGGAACAGGGTCAGCGATTCCTCGATGAGTTCCTTACCGCGTTTGCGGCCGTCCGCCACCACCTGGAGATTCTCCATTGTGGACAGCTGTGGAAAACTCTGCTGCCCCTGCGGCACATAGGCGATGCCGCGTTTGACGCGCCGCGACGGCGACATCTTGGTGATGTCGTCGCCGTCGAAGCGGATGCGCCCGGACTTGGCGGGCAGCAGGCCCACCGCAGCACGCAGCAGCGAGGTCTTCCCGGCCCCGTTGTGGCCCATGATGGCGGCCACGCCGTTGTCCGGAACCGTCAGGGACACACCGTGAATCACCTCGGTCCGGCCGTAGCCGGTGTGTAGGTCAACGAGTTCCAGCATCCGCGGCCTCCTTCGTGTCGTCCGATTCCTGTTGCGCCACCGCGGGTTCGGTGAGTGGCAGATCACCGGCCGCGGCGGTGCCGAGGTAGACCTCCTGCACCTTCGGGTCGGCCTGGACCTGTTCGACCGTGCCCTCGCTGAGGACGCGGCCGCCCGCGAGCACGGTGACCGAGCTGGCGAACGCGCGCATGAAGTCCATATCGTGTTCGACGACGATCACCACCCGCTCACCGCCGATGCGGCGCAACAGGTTTCCGGTCTCCTCGCGCTCGTCGGCGCTCATGCCCGCCACCGGTTCGTCGAGCAGCAGCACCGACGCGTTCTGCACCAGCAGCATGCCGATCTCGAGCCACTGCTTCTGGCCGTGCGCGAGCACCCCTGCGGGCTTGTCGCGCAGGTCCCCGAGCCCGATGGTCTCGAGCGCCTCCTCGATGGCAGGCAACACCGATTTGCGGCGGCGCAGCAGGGTGAGCGCGGAACGTCCCGCGCCCGCGGCGATATCGAGGTTCTGCAACACGGTGAGCTGCTCGAACACGCTCGCCGTCTGGAAGGTGCGGCCCACGCCGAGCCGGGCGATCTGATGCACCTTGCGGCCGATCAGCTCCGCGCCGGTCTTCTGCGCCGAGCCGGTCGCTGGGACCAGGCCGGTGATGGCGTCGATCAGCGTGGTCTTGCCCGCGCCGTTGGGGCCGATGAGGAAGCGCAGATCGCCCTGCAGGACAGTGAGATCCACGTCGGAGACGGCCTTGAACCCGTCGAAACTCACCGACAGGCCGCGGATCTCGAGGTACTCGCTGTCCATTCCGGCATTGCCGCCGAGTTTGGGTTCGGGAGTCGTTTCGGGAGTGGTCATCGTGCTTCCACCTTCTGCTCGGCTGCCGTCTCCGACTCCTCCACGATCTCCGGTTCGACCGGGACCGCCGCCTCGACGGCCGGTTCCGGTGCGCTCTCGGGCGTGCTCGCGGGCCGGACGCGCTGCAGCAATTGCTTTGCCATGGGCCCGAATCCGGCCAGCCCGGCCGGAATGAAGCCCACCACCACGATGAACAGCGCGCCCTGGAAGTAGGTCCACGCGGACGGGAAGTGCTCGGAGAAGGTGGTCTGCGCCCAGGCCACGCCGATCGCGCCGAGCACCGGCCCGAGCAGGGTGGTGCGCCCGCCGATGGCGACGCCGATCAGGAAGGCGATGGACGGCACCACACCGATGTCGGCGGGGGAGATGATGCCGACGATCGGGGTGAACAGCGCGCCCGCGATGCCCGCGAAGAACGCGGCCACCACGTACGCGACGATCTTGATATTGGCCGGGTCGTAGCCGAGGAAGCGGACCCGCTCCTCCTGATCACGCACGGCGACAAGGAGTTCCCCGTAGCGGCTGCGCATCAGCTGGCGCGCCACCGCGACCACGATCAGCAGGGTGGCCGCGGCGATGAAGAACAGCATGCGGCGGTTGACCGGATCGTCGAGGCGGAAGCCGAAGAACGACTTGAAGTCGCTCAACCCGGTGAAGCCGCCGATGGTCTGCTGCCCGGTCAGCAGGATGGCCAGCGCCGCGGCCAGCGCCTGACTCAGGATCGCGAAGTACGCGCCCTTGACCCGGCGCTTGAACACACCGAAACCCAGGATCGCGGCGATGGCGGCGGGCAGCACCAGAATGGCGAGGATCGCCACCGGCGCGGAGGCGAAAGGCTGCCAGTACGAGGGCAATTTGTCCACGCCCGCGATGGTCATGAACTCCGGCACGTCCTCGTGCGCCTTGGCGGCGTCGGCCATCTGCAGGTGCATGGCCATGATGTACGCGCCGATGCCGAAGAACACGCCCTGACCCAGGGTGAGCATGCCGCCGCGACCCCAGGCCAGGCCGATGCCGACCGCGACGATGGCGAAGCAGAGGAACTTGGCCAGCAGACTCAACCGGAAGTCGGTGAGCATGGCGGGTGCGAGAACGAACAGGACGAGGGCGGCGATGGCGAAGCCGCCCAGGGCTTTCAGTGAGCTGTTGGCGCTCAGGCGCTGGATGGTGGTCATGCCAGGCTCCTCGTCCGGACGGTGAACAGGCCCTGCGGGCGCGCCTGCAGGAAGATCACGACCACGATGAAGACGATCACCTTCGCGACCGTCGCGGTGGTCGAGTACTCGACGAACGAATTCAGCAGGCCCATGCCGAAGGCCGCGATGACGGTGCCCTTGATCTGTCCGAGGCCGCCGATGACGACCACCAGGAAGGCGTCCACCAGATACGACTGCCCGATGGTGGGGCTGGTGGAGCCGATCAGGGTCAGCGCCACCCCGGCCACGGCGGCCAGGCCGGAGCCGATGAAGAAGGTGCTGATATCGGTGAGACGCGAAGAGACGCCGGAGGTTTCGGCCAGGCTCCGGTTCTGCACCACGGCCCGGATGCGGCGGCCCAGCGGCGTCGTCTTGAGTGCGGTGGCCAGCGCGATCACCGCGACCACTGCCAGCACCATGATGAAGATGCGGGTCTTGGGCACCACGGTGCCCGCGATGGTGAGGCCGCCGGTCAGCCATTCCGGGGCGACCACGTTCTTGGCGGGCGCGCCGAAGATGTCGCGCACCGCCTGCTGTAGCACCAGCCCGACACCGAAGGTGACGAGCAGGGTGTCGAGCGGGCGGTCGTACATCCAGCGGATCAGGCCCATCTCGAGGGCCGCGCCCAGCAGGCCGCCGACCAGGAAGCCGACGAACAGCGACACGATGAGCGCCACCCCGGTCGACGAGATCAGTTGCTCCACAACGAAAGTGGTGTAGCAACCGGCCATGATGAATTCGCCGTGCGCCATATTGATGACGCCCATCTGACCGAAGGTCAATGACAGGCCCAGCGCGGCGAGCAGCAGGATCGAGCCCAGACTCAGCCCCGTGAACAGCTGTCCGACAGCCACATCCATGATCAAAACCTCTCGAGCACTATTGGTGGAGAACGCCGTACGGCTGGTGCGGCCCGCGTCGTGAGAGTCACGCGGAACCGCACCAGCCGCCCCTCATCGGCGGCCGCCGAATTACTTGAGGCCCGCGGCCCAGGTGTAGTTCTTCAGGTACGGGTCCGGCTGCACCGGCTTGCCGGAATCCCAGACGGTGTAGATCAGGCCGTCGGGGTGGATCTCGCCGATGCGGGCGGTCTTGGTGATGTGGTGGTTGGAGCCGTCGATGACGACGGTGCCCTCCGGGGCGTCGAAGCTGACGCCGTCGGCGGCCTTCTGAATGTCGGCCACCGCGAACGACTTCGCCTTCTCGACGGTGTTCTTCCACAGGAAGACCGAGGTGTAGGCGGCCTCCATCGGGTCGGAGGTGGGCTTGTTGGCGCCGTAGGCGGCCTTGTACGCGGCGACGAACGCCTTGTTCGCCGGGGAGTCGACGGTCTGGTAGTAGTTCCAGGCGGTCAGCTGGCCCGCGACGTTCTGCACGCCGACGCCGCCGACCTCTTCCTCGGCGATGGACACCGAAACCACCGGCATGTCGGCGGCTTTCAGGCCCGCGTTGGCGTACTCGCGGAAGAAGGCGACATTGGAGTCACCGTTGAGGGTGTTGAACACCGCGCCCGCCTTGGCGCTGCGCACCTTGTTGACGATGGTGGAGAAGTCGGTCGAGCCCAGCGGCGCGTAGTCCTCGCCCTTGATCTCGATGCCGTTGGCCTTGGCGTACGCCTTGATCTCGCGGTTGGCGGTCTGCGGGAAGACGTAGTCCGAACCCACCAGGTAGAGGGACGTGATGCCCTTCTGCTTGAGGTAGTCCAGCGCCGGGATGATCTGCTGGTTGGTGGTGGCGCCGGTGTAGAAGATGTTCTTGGAGTCTTCGAGGCCCTCGTACTGAACCGGGTAGTAGAGCAGCGAGTTCAGGGATTCGAACTTGGGCTTCATGGCCTTGCGCGAGGCCGAGGTCCAGCCGCCGAACACCGCGGCCACACAGTCGGAGCTGACCAGCTTCTCGGCCTTCTCCGCGAAGGTCTTCGGGTCCGAGGCGCCGTCCTCGAGCACCACCTCGAGCTTCTTGCCCATCACGCCGCCCGCGGCGTTGATCTGATCGACCGCCAGCTTGGTGGCATTGGCGACGGTCACCTCACTGATCGCCATGGTGCCGGTCAGCGAATGTAGCGAACCGATCTTGATGGTGTCCTTCGAAGTGTCCACGCAGGACTTGGCATTGGAGCCCGACGCGGTGTCGCTGTCGCGCGAACCGCAACCGGCGAGCATGACGGCGGAGAGCGCCAGCGCGGTCGGAATGATGATCGCCTTCGTCAGGCGGGTGGTCCTGTCCCGGCGGGGAGAGTCGAGCATGGGGCGGATCCTTCACTTCACGGTGTTCGGCGACGCCTGCGCCGCTTGCGAATACCGCCGCGTATACAACGGCTGTATTCGTGAGACGGAACGGTAAACGGGAAGTGTTGCGCCGGAATGACTCTCGATGAAGCTCGGATGTCTACTGTTGCGTAGGCGTGAATTTCTGCTCACCGCAACCGGATCCGATCGTGTTGCGGGAGGCATTCGCGCAGCTCAGGACCATGATACGGCGCGAGCCGGGCCAGCGTGAGCTGAGCCCGGCCCGAGTCTGGCAACGTATTCGTCAGTAGCAGTGCGCCAGGTTGGTATTCGGGATGACGTAGCACGGCCTGATGCTGCTCGGCCCCCCGGAGCCGCTCATCCCGCCGATCATCGCGCCGGCCAGGATCCCAGCGGGTATCGCCATGAACCCGAAACCCATGCTGATGACGGTGACCACGAGACCCAAGATGCCCCCGATGAGCGCGCCGGTCGCCGCGTTGGCGCTGCCGGTTTGGGCGGTGCCCGCCGCGACGGCGGTGGCGGTCGGGTGTGCGACCAGTGCGCCGTTGTCAGCGATGCTGGGGTTCAGCGAGAGCACCTGATCCGTGCCGTCGATGGTCACCGAGAGTGGCATCGTGGAAGTGACGATGCCGTTTCCGTCGAGGATGTTCACCGCGGTGTCGGTGAGCTGGAACGTGCCCCCGGTAAGAGTTGTCGTGACCGTTCCATCCGAATCAGACCGAACAATCGCATAGCCCACATCATCCTGATCCTGGGCCGGATGCGTAATCGACTGCACCTTGACCGGATCCGGCGTCGGCGCAGCGTAGGACGTACCCCCGGAGATAGCCAAGGCCGCAATGGTCAAACCAGCTGTAGCGATAGCCTTTTCAATTTTCACACTATCGAGTTCGGATGAACTCCGGCCGCTGTTTCCGAACTGAATAGGCCACCGTATCGGTCAGCAAGGCAGCGTCGTCCGGAAATGCCGCAGACCTGCGGAGCGCTCCGAAATGACCGGCGGGTGCGCAAGGACGGCGATGGCTCCGTAGGGTGAAGCCGGATTGTCGGCAGGGTGAGAGGTTCGGCTGTGCGTGGGGCGGAGCTCGTCGCGGGGACGGTGTTCGCGGGGTATCGGATCGAACGGATCCTCGGTCGGGGTGGAATGGGCACGGTTTATCTGGCGGCGCATCCGCGGCTGCCCAGATCGGTCGCGCTGAAATTGCTGAACCATGATCTGTACGCGGACGAAGAGGTGCGGCGGCGCTTCGAGCGCGAGGCCGATGTGGCTGCCCGCCTGGACCATCCGAATATCGTCTCGGTGCTGGATCGCGGGGCCGATGCCGGGCAGTTGTGGATCTCCATGCAGCATGTCGACGGTCCCGACGCGGCGCGATTCGCCGGTGAACCGCTGGCACCGGGGCGGGCCGTGCGGATCGTCGAACAGGTCGCGGACGCACTGGATCACGCGCATGAGCACGGCGTGCTGCACCGGGATGTCAAGCCCGCCAATATCCTGCTGACCACGGGTCGCGACGGCGATCGGGTGCTGTTGAGCGACTTCGGCATCGCCAGACTCCGCGATGATCAGCAGCAGTTGACCAGGTCCGGCACGCTGCTGGCCACCCTGTCTTATGTCTCGCCGGAACAGCTTTCAGATCAGCCGGTCGATCATCGCGCCGACCAGTACGCGCTCGGCTGCACGCTGTTCGCGCTGCTCACCGGGCATGCGCCCTTCACGGCGAGCAATCCCGGGGCCATGGTGGCCGCGCACCTGACGCAGCCCGTGCCGGCGGCGAGCGAGGTGGTCGCCGGTATCGACCCCGCGATCGACGCGGTCATCGCCCGCGCCATGGCGAAGCGGCCGGATGATCGCTTCGCGAGCTGTTGCGAATTCGCCATGGCGGCGCGTCGCACCCTTGCGGGGGAACAGCATCGTGCTCCGGCAGTGCCCCGGCCGGCTCCGGCAGTCGTCCGCCTTTCGCGGCCACCGGCCCCGGCGTCGCCGCCAACACGCTGGAATCCGGAGATTCCGCCCGCGAATCCACCAGGGGGACAGGTGTCTTCGCGGTGGCGAACGGCGTCGGTGCTACTGCTGGCGCTGGGGTTGCTGGCCGTAGCGGGTGTCGGTGCGGCCGGCTTCTATTGGAAGTACCTGCGCCCGCAGGGCCCGCAGCCGGATCCTTGGGGCGCACACTTTCCGATCGCGGCGCGCTTCCGGCATCTCATTTCGTCGGATCCGGCAACCACGGGCTGGCGTGGCGCGCGCTGCCACGCCACGGGCACCGTGGTGGCCCAGGCCGGGGATCCGGTTCCCTTGCAACAGATCATCTGCACGCAGTCCGACGGTGTGATGGTGTGGTACACCCAGTACGAAAGCAAGGATGACGCCGCGAACTACCTTGCCGCACACACGGACCGAGTAGAAGCGCGGAAATTTCCCGACGGCACCCTGGACCTGCACCGGCCCAGGGACCCGGCCGCCCCGTTCACACTCGCCACCTACGAATCGGATATCCAGTCGGGCAATTTGATGGTCGTCGAGGTTTCTTGGCCGGGACACGGCTTCGAGGAAACCCGTGACCAGTGGTGGCGGCCCGCGCCGTTCTGAGCGGGACGCCTCACTGAATCACGTAGGGGGAGATGGAGCTTCGGTGTTCGCTGATGTCGAGGGATTTGCCGAGGGGTGGGAAGGCTCGTTGGGGGCAGTTGGAGCGTTCGCAGACTCGGCAGCCCGCGCCGATGGGGGTGGCTTTGGGGTCGTTGAGGTCCAGGCCGTCGGCGTAGACGGTGCGGCCGGCGTGGCGGAGTTCGCAGCCGAGGCCGATGGCGAAGGTTTTGCTGGGTTCGCCGTAGCGGGTGGCTCGGCGTTCTACGGTGCGGGCTACCCAGAGGTATTTGCGGCCGTCGGGCATCTGGGCGATCTGGGTCATGATTTTCGCGGGGTAGGCGAAGGTTTCGTAGACGTTCCAGAGGGGGCAGGTGCCGCCGCTGGAGGAGAAGTGGAAACCGGTGGCGGACTGGCGTTTCGACATGTTGCCCGCCCGGTCGACGCGGACGAAGGAGAACGGGACGCCGCGTAGTTTGGGGCGTTGCAGGGTGGAGAGGCGGTGGCAGATGGTCTCGTAGCTCTGGGTGAAGAAGGCCGACAGGCGCTCGATGTCGTAGCGGAAATCCTCTGCCACCTCGTGGAAATGGGTGTACGGCAACACCGTCGCGGCGGCGAAATAGTTGGCCAGGCCCAGTTTCGCGAGCACGATCGATTCGTGGCTGGAGAAATTGCCCTCGGCCACCAGCTTTTCGATCAGGTCACCGCATTCGAGATAGGCGAGTTCGGCCGCGAGTTTGAACACCCGCTGCCCGCCGGAGAGATGCGGGGCGATCTCGAGGCGGCGTTGCGCGGTGTCGTAGCGGTGCAGCAGCCCGTCGCCCAGGTCGATGCGCTCCACGATCTGCACGCCGTGCGCGTCGGCCAGGCGACGCGGAATCTCGCGCTTGAGATCCCCGCCGTGGAAACGCATGCGATGGGTGAGTTCCTCGGCGGCGGTGTCGAGTTCGTGAATGTAGTTCTGTCGCTGATAGAAGTAGTCGCGCACTTCCTCGTGCGGTTTGGAGATCGCGCCCGAACCGCTGCCGTCGGCGAAACGGTCCTCGGTGGCGGCGGCCAGCTGCGCGGTCGTATTCCGGTAGCGGCGATGCATGTTCACCATGGCGCGCGCCAAACCCGGATGCGCGGAGACCATTTCGGCGATCTCCTGGGCGTCGGCCTCCACCCCGAGCTCCTGGTCCATCACGACCTCCTGGAGTTCGGCGATGAGCCGGGTGTCGTCCTGGGAGGAGAAGAAGCCGGCGTCGACGCCGAAGACTTCACTGATGCGCAGCAGGACCGGTACGGTGAGCGGGCGCACGTCGTGTTCGATCTGATTCAGATAGCTCGCGGAGATCTCGAGCTTCTTGGCCAGGGAAACCTGACTCAGTCCGCGCTCGGTGCGCAACTGACGCAGCCGCGCCCCGACGAAAGTCTTGGCCATGCGACCGAGTTTATTGGCGAATTCGCATGGTTGCCAACGTGGAAATTAACAGGGCTGCTGAGCTTTGGGTCACACCGCTCCCGGGTTTGTCGGCAGCCCTCTGTCGGTGGCCCGGGTTGCAATGAATCCGACGGTCCCCGAACAGCATCCGAGTTCGATGGGACGGCGCACCCTACTCGTGCGCCTCAGCAAGCGCGGCCTGCGCGGCGATGA
>NZ_JBSGBY010000211.1:0-12434 GCF_053601505.1 Nocardia sp. NPDC004722 | reverse complement strand
CCGCGGTCGCGGTGGGCGTGGGCATCGCGGTGCTGCTGGCCGTGCGCTCGGTCGCCAAAGAGGCACGCCTGCAACAGATCCCGCTCGACGAGGCCGACCACTCGGCCGAGGAGCACGAGTTGCTGCACGACCACATCGTGGCCTATCGCCTCGACGGGCCGCTGTTCTTCGCGGCCGCGCACCGCTTCCTGCTGGAGCTGGCCGAACCGTCCGACGTCCGGGTGGTCATTCTGCGCATGTCCCATGTCACCGCCCTCGACACGACCGGCGCCCTCACCGTGAAGGACGCGATCGGTAAGCTCGAACACCGCGGCATCACGGTGCTCATGTCGGGTCTGCGTGCGGATCACCGGCGGCGGCTGGCGGCCATCGGCGCACTACCCGGAACGGGCACGGGCGTGCTGTCCGGTACGGGCCACCTGTTCGAACACACCCCCGACGCGATCGCGGTCGCTCGTCAACTCGTTGTCAGCTCAGCCGAAAGTGATCACCGATGAACGCCCCGACCACGCCGAATCCCCTTCAGCGCCTGCGCTATATCGCCGGTGGGACGCTGCCGCCGTCGATGGCGCAGTGGGTGATCGACGATCTCACCGGACCCGGCGCGGCACGGCGCTACCTGCTGCGGATCCTCATCCCGATCATTCCGCCGCTGTGCCTGTTCCTGCTCATCCCCGGGCCGCTGTGGATGGGATTGGCCATGATGGCGCTGCTGTATCTGCCGCTCATCTACTTCACCGTGGCGCTGATGTACGTCTTCCGCCGCGCGCGCCTGGTCAAGCACGGCCTCGATCCGGCGTTGGCCGATCAGCGCGAGCGGGCGCGGTCGGCGGCGGCCCGCGAAGCCTACGAACGGGCGCACGGGCGCGGCTGATCAGCTCAGGTAGCGGGTGGTGAAATCGGCGAGGATCTCGGTGCCGCTGCCCTTGACCTGATCCCAGGAGAAGGGCAGCTGTTTGACCTCGGCGTAGGTGCGGGTGCCGGGCGCCACCGCGATATCGGTGCGGGCCGGGATCATCTTGTGCGCGGCCGAGATCTGCTGGGCCTCCGGGGTGAACATGTAGTCCACCAACGCTTTCGCAGCGACCGGATTGCGGGTGGTGTTGAGGATGAAGATGGGCCGCGGCGTGATGACGGTGCCCGAGGACGGTGAGATGACCCGCAGCGGAACGCCTTTGGCCGACGCGTCGTAGGCGGAGTAGTCGACGCCGCCCAGGATGACCGCGTAGCGCCCGGCCGTCACCTCGTCCAGGGCCGGGCCGTTGCCGCCGCGCACCGTCATCCCGTTGGCGAACAGCCCGTCGAACATGGCCCAGGTGCGGTCGCGGCCCCACGCGCTCACCATGGCCGCGAGCAGGTCTCGGGCGGTGCCGGATTCGCGGGGATCGGGCATGATCACGGCGTTGTGGAATTCGGGCGCGGCCAGATCGGCCCAGTCATTGGGCAGGCGCGGCACCATTTTCGAGTTCACCACCATGACCAGCGCCGAACCGTCGCGGCCGACGAAGCCGTGGTCCTTGTTGATCCAGCCGTCGTGGATGCGGTCGGCCCCGCGCGGCGTGTAGGGCAGGGTGCGCCCGTCGAGGTTGTACTGGGCGGCCGGGGTCCAGGACGCCAGGTACACCACGTCGGCCGCCGGTCGCGGGCCCTCGGCGTCGAGTTTGGCGGTGATCTTGCCGGTCTCGCCGCTGAAGACCTTGACCTTCACCCCGGACGCCTTGGTGAACGCGGCCACCAGCTCATCGGTGAGGTCCTGCGGATTGGCCGAGTACAGCGTCAGGTCCCCGGACAATCCGGGCGGGGGAGTCCACGAACTCGTCACGGCCGGAGTCGAATCCGGTTCGGCGTGCCTGCCGCAGGCCGCGGTCGCGAATGCGGAGGTGGCGACGGCCGCGAGCAGGGCGCGGCGAGAGAGCGGCATACCGCGGAACCCTTTCGAAAACAGCTGTCCGGCGCGGAAGAGTAGGCACTCGCGCTGACGCCGCGGTGAACGGGTGATGACAACTCGGTGGTTTGCGCCCCTTGGTGAGCTGTGTCACAGTTTGATAGCGGTTCGCCTCAATTGCCGCAAACGCTTTTCATTTCCTTTGCCTTGTCTTTACGCTTACCCGCGGCGATCTGCCAAGCGTCGTGGTTCTCCAGCCTCGCCCGCCGCTGCCTCTCGATGCCAGTACATGTTGACCGATGAACCGGGCGGCGGAGCCGTGCCGGCGAAGGAGAGATATGTCCACCGACACCGATCAGCCTCCACGGACGTCGCTTCCCGGTCTTGCCGGGCTGATACGCCACGATCTACCCGCCTCACTCGTCGTCTTCCTGGTCTCGCTGCCCCTGTCCATCGGCATCGCCGTGGCCGTGGGCGCGCCGGTCGCGGCCGGACTCATCGCCGCCGTGGTGGGCGGCATCGTCGCCGGACTGCTGGGCGGTTCGACCATGCAGGTCAGTGGTCCCACCGCGTCGCTGACCGTGGTGGTCGCCGAATCGATCAACCAATTCGGCTGGGCCGCCACCTGTTTCATCACCATCATGGCCGGCGGCCTGCAAATCCTGTTCGGGCTCAGCCGCATCGCGCGCGGCGTGCTCGCCATCGCCCCGGTCGTGGTGCACGCCATGCTCGCCGGGATCGGCATCATCATCGCCCTCGAGCAGGTGCACGTGCTGCTGGGCGGGGATTCGCTGACCTCCTCCTGGGACGCCCTGGTCGCGCTGCCGCATCAGCTGGCCTCGGTGCATCCGGGCGACCTGTGCATCGGACTGGTCGTGATCGCCATCCTGGTCGGCTGGCGACACCTGCCCGAACCCGTGCGCAACATCCCCGCGCCGCTGGTCGCGGTGGTCGTGGCCACGCTGTTGGCGCACGTGCTGCCGGTGCGGGTCGCGCGCATCTCCATCGACGGCTCGCTGCTGCAGGAACTGCACCTGCCGCAACTGCCGCACGGCAGCTGGGCGCAGGTGGCACTGATGGCCGTCACCATCGCGCTCATCGCCAGCGTGGAGACTCTACTATCGGCCGTGGCCGTGGACCGGATGCGCCAGAACACCGCGCGCCGAACCGATCTCGACCGCGAACTGCTCGGCCAGGGCGCGGCCAACATGGTCTCGGGTCTGATCGGCGGGCTGCCGGTGGCGGCGGTCATCGTGCGCAGCATCACCAACGTCAAGGCGGGCGCGCGCACGAAAGCCTCGACCATGCTGCACGGGCTGTGGATCCTGCTGTTCTCGGTGGCCCTGGTCGGGGTGGTGCGCTCGATTCCCAAGGCGGCCCTGGCCGGACTGCTCATCGTGGTCGGCATTCAGCTGATCAAACTCGCGCACATTCGCCGCGCCCAGCGCACCGGCGATCTGGTGGTGTACGCCGCCACGGTGTCGGTGGTGGTGTTCTGGAATCTGTTGCTGGGCATGCTGGTCGGGCTCGCGCTGGCCTTCGCGCTGCTGCTGTGGCGGGTGGTGCGGGTCAGCGTCGTCGCGGAGGAGATCGACGCGCTGCGCTGGCGGGTCACCGTCGACGGCAGCTTCACCTTCCTGGCGCTGCCCAAGCTCACCAGCGAACTGCACCGGGTGCCCCGGGGGACCGACGTGGTGATCGAGATGACCGTCGACTTCATGGACCACGCCGCCTACGACGCTCTGCAGGACTGGGCGGATGTGCACCGAATCGAGGGTGGCACGGTCGAATTCGTGGAATCCGGCGCGGTCCGCATGGCCGATGCCGCCGACGGCCCGGTCGCGCGCGGGCATTCCCGCCGCCTGCTCGACGACGTGCTGGGGCCGTGGCGGCGCAGCGCCAACGACGGGGATCGCATCGTCGCCGGGGTGGCGGCCTATCACCGCAGCCACGCGCACGTCATGCGCCCGCACCTGGGTGTGCTGCGCGACGGCCAGGAACCCGACTCGCTTTTCGTCACGTGCGCCGACTCCCGGATCGTGCCCAATGTCATCACCAACAGCGGGCCCGGCGATCTGTTCACCGTCCGCAATGTCGGCAACCTGATTCCGCGCGACGCCCAGGATTCGTCCATGGAGGCCGCGCTCATCTACGCCCTCGACAAACTCGATGTGCGGTCGGTGGTGGTGTGCGGGCATTCCGGCTGTGGCGCGATGGGTGCGCTGCACAGTGAACTGGTCACCGGCTCCCAGCTCGACGACTGGCTCGCGCACGCCCGGCCGAGCCTGGAGCGTTTCCGGCTCGGTCATCCGGTCGCGGTCGCGGCCGAGGCGGCGGGCTTCGGGACGGTCGATCAGCTGGGCATGGTGAATGTGGCGGTGCAGCTCGAGACGCTCTCGGCGCATCCGGTGGTGCGGCGCGGAGTGCAGGAGCGCGGCGTGGTGCTCTCGGGGCTGTTCTTCGATATCGCCACCGCCCGCGTGGTGGAGGTCACGGTGGACGGGATCGCGGAGATCGACGGTGTCGGGCGGGTGGCCCAACCCGCTTGACGACCTGGGTATCTCCCGCCTGAAGGGGTGTGAATCCGAAAGGGTTCACACCCCTTTAACTTTGTGGCACAGCTTTTCTCAGACTTTGCTAAGTCTTTACCTTTAGCCTTACCTTTGCTCGTCCGGTGAGTCTGTGGCCAGTGCTGTCCGCAGTCTTAATTCGATGCCCCTGTACATGCTCGCCAAGGAGCAATATGTCTCGCGACACCGATTCACCGCCAGGCAGAACCGCCGGCAGGTTCGACACCCTGCTGCGCCACGATCTTCCTGCATCCCTCGTCGTCTTCCTCGTCGCCTTGCCGCTCTCGCTCGGCATCGCGGTCGCCTCCGGTGCGCCCATCGCGGCCGGACTCATCGCCGCCGTCGTCGGCGGCATCGTGGTCGGCCTGCTCGGCGGTTCGCCGCTGCAGGTCAGCGGCCCCGCGGCTGGTCTCACCGTGGTGGTCGCCACAACTATCAGCGAATTCGGTTGGAAGACAGCCTGTTTCATTACCGTGCTGGCCGGTGCCATGCAGATCCTGTTCGGCCTCAGCCGGATTGCCCGCGCGGCGCTGGCCATCGCGCCGGTGGTGGTGCACGCCATGCTCGCCGGCATCGGCATCACCATCGCACTGCAGCAGCTGCATGTGCTGCTGGGCGGATCCTCGCGGAGTTCGGCCTGGCAGAACCTGATCCAGCTGCCCCATGAGTTGATGAACCTGCACGGCGACGACTTCTTCATCGGACTCGTCGTCATCGCCATCATGCTCAGCTGGAAATACGTGCCCGGACAGCTGAAGGTGCTGCCCGGCCCGCTGGTCGCGGTCGTCACCGCCACCGTGCTGGCCCTGGTGATCCCCGGCGAGCCGGAGCGAATCGTGTTGAACGGCTCGCTGTTCGACGCGATCGGGCTGCCAGGTCTGCCCTCGGGCAACTGGGGCGGAGTGGTGCTCGCGGCACTGACCATCGCCCTCATCGCCAGCGTCGAGTCCCTGCTGTCGGCGGTCTCCGTCGACAAGATGCACACCGGTGCGCGCACCGACTTCGACCGGGAACTGGTCGGGCAGGGTGCGGCCAATATGGTCTCCGGCGCGCTCGGCGGCCTGCCGGTCACCGGCGTCATCGTGCGCAGCGCCACCAACGTGGCCGCCGGCGCCCGCACCCGCGCTTCGGCGCTGCTGCACGGCATCTGGATTCTGGTGTTCTCGGTCGCGCTCGTCGGCCTGGTGCAGCAGATTCCGAAGTCCGCGCTCGCCGGTCTGCTCATCGTGGTCGGCATCCAGCTGGTCAAGCTCGCGCACATCAAACTGGCCCGGCGCACCGGTGACCTGCTGGTGTACCTGGTGACCGTGCTCGGCGTGGTGTTCCTCAACCTGCTCGAAGGCGTCATCATCGGCCTGGCCTTGGCGTTCGCGCTGCTGCTGTGGCGGGTCGTGCGCGTCTCGGTGGTGGCCGCCCCGGTGGCCGGGACCGACCGCTGGCTGGTCAGTATCGACGGCACCTGCACTTTCCTGGCGCTGCCCAAGCTGACCGCGGAACTGCGCAAGGTGCCCGAGGGCACCGAGGCGCTGGTGGAACTCAGTGTCGACTTCCTCGACCACGCCGCCTACGAGGCCATCCACGACTGGGCCCGCCAGCACGAAAGCACCGGCGGCAGCGTCGAATACGTGGAGCTCGGCACCGCGCACATGGCTCACGCGCTGACCGGTCCGCCGGTGCGTGGCAAGGCCCGCAGCCTGCTCGACGACGTGCTGCGCCCCTGGCGCGAGGACGACGGCAACCCGATCGCCAAGGGCGTGGCCGCCTTCCACCGTCGCAACGCCCACGTGGTGCGCCCGCACCTCGACGAACTGCGCGACGGCCAGAACCCGCACTCGCTGTTCCTGACCTGCGCGGATTCACGGATCGTGCCGAACGTCATCACCAACAGCGGGCCCGGCGACCTGTTCACCATCCGCAATGTCGGCAACCTGGTCGTCCCCGGCGGACGCGACGCCTCCATCGAGGCGGCGCTCACCTTCGCCATCGACGAACTGGGCGTGGACAACGTGGTGGTGTGCGGTCACTCGTCCTGCGGGGCGATGAAGGCGCTGGTCGCGGGCGGGCCCACCGGCCCCGGCCTGGGCAACTGGCTGGTGCACGGACGCCCCAGCGTGGATCGCTTCCACACCGGTGACCCGGTCGCCTCCGCAGCCGCCCGGGCCGGATACGGCGTGGCAGACCAGCTCTCCATCGTGAACGTGGCCGTGCAGGTGGAAACCCTGCGCTCGCACCCCGTGGTCCGGCGCGCCGTCGCCGAACACGGCCTGCGGGTCACCGGCCTCTTCTTCGACATCGCCTCCGCGCGGGTCCTGGAAGTCACCCCCGAGGGCATCGCCGAAATCGATGCCCCCGACCTATCGGGAGCCCTCACCCACACCCATTAGTGAATCGGAGGACTCCGGCACGGCATCCCGAAAGGGGCCCGCGCCGGAGTCTTTTCGTCCGGGCTCCCATCGGCTCCTGCTCGAGATCCATCGGATTTCGACGAGTTCGCGCGGGCGCGCCCAGATCGGCGAACACCACGCCGTGGTAGCTCGGGTCGGGGGTGGTGAAGCCCGGGAACCGCGACTCGCCCGCCTCGTTCTTCACGGTCCAGTCGAAGCCGCCGCCGTCCACGATCACACCCGCGACCGCGGAACCGTGCCCGCCCAGGTACTTGGTGGCCGAATGCACGACGATGTCCGCGCCCAGCTGCAGCGGCTGGATCAGGTACGGGGTGGCGACGGTGTTGTCCACGATCAACGGCACGCCCGCGGCGTGCGCGACCTCGGCGACGCCGGGGATGTCGAGGACCGAGCTGCTCGGATTGGCAACGGTCTCACCGTAGAACGCCTTGGTGTTCGGGCGGACCGCCGCGCGCCACTGGTCCAGGTCGTCCGGATCCTCGACGAAGCTGACCTGGATGCCCAGCTTGGGCAGCGAGTAGTGCAGCAGGTTGTAGGTGCCGCCGTAGAGGTGCGGGCTGGCCACGATGTGGTCACCGGCCTCCGCGAGGTTCAGGATCGCGAAGGTCTCCGCCGCCTGGCCCGAGGCCAGCAGCAGGGCCGCGACGCCACCCTCGAGGGCGGCCACACGCTGCTCCACCGCGTCTTGGGTCGGGTTCATGATGCGGGTGTAGATGTTGCCCGGCTCGGCGAGACCGAACAGCGCGGCGGCGTGGTCGGTGTCGCGGAAGGCGTAGGAAGTGGTCTGGTAGATGGGCAGTGCGCGGGCTCCGGTGGCCGGATCGGGGCTCTGTCCGGCGTGAATCTGCTTGGTCTCGAAGGACCAGTTGGCCGGATCCAGGGTGCCGTCAGCCGCAACGGCCGCGGGCGCGGTCGAGTCACTCATGTGTTCTGCTCCAAAAACAAGGTCGCCGAATGGCGGAAGTTTGACGTTATCGAGAAGCGAATGGGCTTCGACAACAACACATTTCGGTAGACCTCCTGATTGCGCTTGCGTTCGGCCTTCGAACGCCCGGTCTGCACCCGGAAGCACCCCACCGCAGCTGGAGGGTTGCCGATCAGCAAGCCGGGGCCTTAACGCTGATGCTCTTGACCTGTTGCGAGATTCTAACGGGCGGAGGCGGCGGTCTCGGAAGTGGGGCTCGCCACAGCGGATCCGCAACAGACACGCCGGAATTCGCGGAAGGCGGCCAGGACGTTGTCGGCGAGTTTGCGCGCGGTGGCGGGCGCGGCGCAGCCCGCGAAGTCGGATTCGGCCTCGAATTCGCACTCCATGCCCACCCGCACGATGCTGTGCCAGGTGCCCGCGATGAGCCGCACGGTGAGGTGGTCCTCGGGCAGCTGCAGGCGCTCGGCCAGCACCTCGGTCATGGCGCGGGTCTTGGTGTCGGCGGACTCCATGCTGAGCGCGCGGACCGCGACGCTGTTGCTCGAGATGCGCTGCATTTGCTGGAACCATCGGAAGGGCACCGGGGCATCGGATTCGATGACCTGGTCCACGACCGCGAGGAAGGCGTCGAGCAGCGACTGCATCTCGTCACCGGTCACGGGTTGCTCGCGCAGCGCGTCGGCAATCGCCTGACCCCAGCCCTCGATGGGGGCGATGACGATCGCCTCCTTGCTGTCGAAGTACCGGTTCACGGTGCGCGGCGAGACATCGGCCGCGTCGGCGATCTGTTCCACGGTGGTGGCGTCGAAGCCCTGCTCATCGCACAAGCGCAGGGCAACGTCGATGATCCGATCCCGGGTCTGCTGCTTCTTGCGTTCGCGCAGGCCGGGGCGATGGCGCATGACCACACCGATGTGGCTTGACAACTCCGACATGACTCCATCTTAGAGGGTTATAGCTGTTTCCTGTCCCCGTATGACAACTGTCGCACTGCGACATTTTTCTCTTGACGCCAATTGTCGGTAGGGGCCACTATGGTGAAAGCTGCCTTCGCACCCCCCAGAGGAGAGGCTCATGACCGTAGCCACAGACGCGCTCGGTACCGACGAAACAGCAAGTACCGCAAAAGATTCCAGGCGCTGGTGGGCGCTCGGCGTGATCGCCATGGCGCAGCTCATGGTCGTTCTGGACGCCACGATCGTCACCATCGCCATGCCGTTCGCGCAGCAGGACCTGCACATCAGCGACGGCGACAAGCAGTGGATCTTCACCGCTTACACCCTGATTTTCGGCGGTCTGCTGCTGCTCGGCGGCCGCCTCGCCGACTACTTGGGCCGCCGCCGGATCCTGATGATCGGCCTGGTCGGCTTCGCCGCCGCCTCCGCGGTGGCCGGTCTCGCGCAGAACGCGGCCGAACTGTTCGCGGGCCGTGCGTTGCAGGGCGCGTTCGGCGCGCTACTGGCCCCGGCGGCGCTGTCGCTGGTGTCGGTGACCTTCACCGAGGCCAAGGAACGCGCCCGCGCGTTCGGCGTGTTCGCCGCGGTGTCCGGCGCCGGCGCGGCGCTGGGCCTGATCGCCGGTGGCGCGCTGGTCGAATACGCGGACTGGCGCTGGTCGCTGCTGGTGAACACTCCGGTCGCGCTGCTGGCCCTGGTCGGCGCGTTCGCCTTCGTGATCAAGGATGTGCCCGCACCCCGCACCGGCGGCTACGACCTGCCCGGCGCGATCACCGTCACCCTGGGCCTGATCTCCATCGTCTACGGCTTCAGCCGCGCGGCGTCCGACGGTTGGACCGCCGCCACCACGCTGGCGCTGTTCGTGGCGGGTGTGGCGCTGCTGGCGGCCTTCGTGGCCATCGAACGACGCACCGCGAATCCGCTGCTGCCGCTGCGTATTCCGGCGGAGATCAACCGCGGCGGCGCGTACCTGATCGCGCTGCTGGTGCCCATCGCGATGTTCGCCATGTTCCTGAACCTCAGCTTCTACCTGCAGATCGTGCAGCACTACTCGGCGCTGAAGACGGGTGTGGCGTTCCTGCCGTTCCCGGCCGGGATCGTGGTGTCGGCGGGTATCGCCTCGTCGGTGCTGCCCAAGATCGGGCCGCGGCCGCTGATGCTGGCGGGTTCGGTGCTGGGCGCGGCGGGCCTGCTGTGGCTGTCGCGGCTGGAGTACGGCGACAGCTATGCCGTCGCCCTGCTGCCCGCCATGATCCTGATCGCGCTGGGCATGGGCTTCCTGTTCGTGTCCATGCAGACCACCGCGCTGCACCAGGTCGAGGACGAAGACTCGGGTGTGGCCAGTGCGCTGCTGAACGCCGCGCAGCAGGTGGGCGGTTCCATCGGTACCGCGCTGCTGACCACGATCTCGGTGCAGGTGGCGCAGCGGTACGTGCGCAACAACGGGACCATCGACCATGTGATGGAACGGGCCTCGGTGCACTCCTACAGCGTCGCGTTCCTGATCGGTGCGGTGTTCTTCGTGCTCTGCATTCCGATCGCGGCCTTCATGGTTCGCGACAAGCCGCAGAACCTGCTCGAGGGTGATGAGCACGCCGTGCACGTGGGTGTCTGAACGCAGCGCCTGACCGGCGAAAAGATATATCCGAGGGCCGTGAGCACCTCCTTTCGCATTCCGCGGGAGGGGGTTGCCACGGCCCTTTCCTTTTCGCATGCTGGGAAGTGCCGAAAGTCACGCGAAAAGCTACTTATCGGTAACCGCACTGAATTCCCGCACAGCGGGGGCCGCCGTCGCGGTGAGATCGATAGCAGCAGTACGCTTGTCTTGCTTGACGCCACAGCGTACGTGGACTTGGCACCACAGGTCCCGTGCCGAGCGCCATGCGTATACGTTGTCTGTTGAACAGCTGGGGTCCGCTACAAGCGGTGCTCACCGGCCGTGCAATGGGAGCACCACCTTCCTAGGAGGACACGAAGATCCATGTCCAAGATCAAGGTTGAAGGGACCGTCGTCGAACTCGATGGCGACGAGATGACCCGGATTATCTGGCAGTTCATCAAGGACAAGCTGATCGTCCCGTATCTCGATGTGAACCTCGAGTACTACGACCTCGGCATCGAGTACCGCGACAAGACCGATGATCAGGTCACCGTCGACGCGGCCAACGCCATCAAGAAGCACGGCGTCGGCGTCAAGTGCGCGACGATCACGCCTGACGAGGCCCGCGTCGAAGAGTTCGACCTGAAGAAGATGTGGCGGTCGCCCAACGGCACCATCCGCAACATCCTCGGCGGCACGATCTTCCGCGCGCCGATCATCATCTCGAACGTGCCGCGTCTGGTGCCGGGCTGGACCAAGCCGATCATCATCGGCCGCCACGCCTTCGGCGACCAGTACCGCGCCACCGATTTCAAGGTGCACCAGGCGGGCACCGTCACCCTGACCTTCACGCCGGAGGACGGCTCCGAGCCGATCCAGCACGAGGTCGTGCGCATGCCGGAAGACGGCGGCGTGGTGATGGGCATGTACAACTTCCAGGAGTCCATCCGGGACTTCGCGCGGGCCTCGCTGAACTACGGCCTGCAGCAGAACTACCCGGTGTACATGTCGACGAAGAACACCATCCTGAAGGCCTATGACGGCATGTTCAAGGACACCTTCCAGGAGATCTTCGAGACCGAGTTCAAGGACGAGTTCGCCGCGGCGGGCCTGACCTACGAGCACCGGCTCATCGACGACATGGTCGCCTCCGCGCTCAAGTGGGAGGGCGGTTACGTCTGGGCGTGCAAGAACTACGACGGCGACGTGCAGTCCGACACCGTGGCGCAGGGCTTCGGCTCGCTGGGTCTGATGACCTCCGTGCTGCTCACCCCGGACGGCCGCACCTGCGAGGCCGAGGCCGCGCACGGCACCGTGACCCGCCACTACCGCCAGCACCAGCAGGGCAAGCCCACCTCCACCAACCCGATCGCCTCGATCTTCGCGTGGACGCGTGGCCTGGCCCACCGCGGCAAGCTGGACAACACCCCCGAGGTGATCGGCTTCGCGCAGACCCTCGAGGACGTGGTCATCAAGACGGTCGAGTCCGGCCAGATGACCAAGGACCTCGCGCTGCTGGTCGGCGGCGACCAGGGCTACCTGACCACCGAGGAGTTCCTCGGCGTGCTGGACGCCAACCTGGCCCGCGAGATTCGCTGAAGTATCCGGAGCTGACGCTCCACAACGCGCCGACGAACGTGAACAGCGCGAAGCGGTGGACGATGGGGGCCGGGACCACAGTCCCGGCCTGAACATCCGCCGCGCCTTACGGGCACCTGCCCCCACCGGAACCGGTGGGAGGGCGGGTGCCCGAACTGTTTTCGGGGGGAGCCGATCACGCCCTCACCGCGCCGCTGTCTCCGATCATGAAACGATCATGAATCGATCGCGAGCATGGGTGACGTGCGACAGTCGCGGGCCTGGCGGGTGCGGCATCGCACCGGCGTGCGACGTGCGCCGACTCGTCGCGGCCTGTCGTGGGGTCGGGCCGCGGCGAGGGCCACGCGGGCGGTTAACGCGTATCGCGGGGAGATCAATACCCGTGTGACATACGGGGTTCGGCCGCGGGCTCGCGGCGGCGAAGGAGAAGGCATGTCGGGTATCGGGAATGATCTGCGGCGGGTAGTGCGGGGGCGCGTCCTCGCCGCCGG
>NZ_JBSGBY010000210.1:0-12527 GCF_053601505.1 Nocardia sp. NPDC004722 | reverse complement strand
CGAAGGTGTAGGAGGTGGTCTGATAGATCGGCACGGCCCGTGCTCGGGTGACCGGATCCGGCTGCGCACCAGCATGGATCTGCCGGGTCTGGAAGGACCAGTCGCGACTCATCGCCGGGCCTCCAGCACGTCGGACCACCATTTCTCGGCCACCTTGGGATGTGAACGGAGCCAGCCGATCACGGCGTTCTCACCGAACTGGGCCAGCAGCGGATTGTCGGCGTCCGTACTCACCCCGCGCGCCTGCCCGGCGAGTTCCGCCGGGAGGACCAGCGGTTCGACCACCGCGTCCAGCCGCGGCCCCAGGAAGAACGGCACCGAATACCGGTCCACCCCGGCGGGCGGGCTCACCACGCGATGCTTGGTCGCGATCAGGTATCCCTGGGTGGCGATCTCGAGCATCTCACCGATATTGAAAACGAAGCTGCCCGCCAGCGGCTCCACGTCGATCCAGCCGTCCGGGCCCTGGACCTGCAGACCGCCGACCTCGTCCTGCTGCAGCAGCGCCAGGTAGCCGTAGTCCTTGTGCGCGCCCACGCCTTGGTCGGAGCCGTCGGAGTCCCGGCCCGGGTAATGGATGATCTTCACGTGCGTGGAGGCTTCCGCGTCGAACCAGGCATCGAAGTAGCCCTCGTCCTGGCCGAGCGCGACAGCCAAGGCGCGCAACACTTCCCGGCTCACCCGCAACGCCTCCGCCTGCCAGGCGAGGGTGACCGAGCGCAGCTGCGGCAGCTGTGACGGCCACTGATTCGGGCCGATCAACCGCTGCCAGGCGGGATCCCCGGCGGTCGCGGGGAGCGCTTCGCGCTCGGGCCCGATATCGATCTGCTCCCGCCGATCCGGCGCACCCGCCGTGTACTCGTGCCCGGTCGAGGTGTAGCCGCGGAACTGCGGCGAGTGAATGTTCTCGATCTCGAGCCGCTGCTGCCGCGGCAGCGCGAAGAACTGCCGCGCCACCTCGAAGATTCCCGAGGTCAACTCCTCCGGCACCCCGTGCCCGACCACATAGAAGAACCCGACTTCATGTGCGGCATAACGCAGTTCATCGAGGAACGCGGCCCGCTCCCCAGCAGTCCCCCGAAATCGTGAAATATCGATGATCGGCAATCGATCGCTCATCACATGCCCTCCGCGAAGCGGTGCCACAGCACCAAGCCACACTCGTCCTTGCCGACGCTAACCGTCTTGGACCCGTCACAAACGCGTTGCGATCACCCAGATCCATTCCCCGCGCACAGCACACAAGTCCACAAGCAGCCCACCCCGAAACCCAGTGCCGCTGCTGGCCCTACAGATCGGATCGCCGACGATTCACGAATATCACCGGACCTCAAACCAATCGGACGCGCGACCTATCCGCGGGCGCGGGGGTTGACGCGTCGCGCGTTTTCCCGGTCTGCCAGTATCTTCGCGCGCCGCGCTGCCATAGCCGCGCCGGGATCGTCGCCGGCGCGGATCGCCTGGTAGACCGCATGAGCGTCCTCGGCGGCATCGCGGGCCCCGATCCCGGCGGCGGGGGTGATGGCGTGGTCGGCGTCGCCGACCAGCAGCACCTGTCCGCCCGGCTCGCGCGCTTCGTCGAGCAGAACATCACGAGCGTTGGAGACGTGCACCGAATCGGTGTGCGCAAGCAGGGTTTCCAGCATGCCGCGGTTGTGAGGAGCGGCGTCCAGGATCGTGGTCGCCCATTCGTCGACCGGTCGCAGGCCCAGGTCGTCGCGGTCGAGTGGGACCCGGGGAAGGCGCAGAAACCACAGGGCGGTGGTGTCTTCCGCCGGTGACCAGACGTGCCCGAACGTGCTACCCGGCCCTTCCGGGGTGACTTCCGCGTAGAAGTGGAGCACATCGGGTGTGGTGTCGAGCCGCAGCCGGGTGGTGGTCATGCCGTACAGCACGACGTCGCCGGAATAGGTGGGCCGCCGTGCCGGTTCGAGGCGCGAACGGACGACCGAGTCGATCCCATCCGCACCGATTACCAACTCGTCGACGACGGTGACGGGCTGTCCACCGTCGCGGTGCAGCGTGCAGGAGCCCGGCGTCACCTCGAAATCGGTGACACCGCCTCCGTAATGCACCTCGGCGCCAGACCGTTCCAGGAACTGCGTCAACACGCGAATAAGGTTGCGGTGCAGCCAGAATCGATGCCCACCATCCTGGCGGGCACTGTGGACCCCGGCACTGTTGGTGTAATCCAGCCCGGTGACGGCGTGCGAAGCCGCGTGCAATTCGGCAATATCCACGCCCAGTCCGGTCAACGCGTCGTGACCACGCTGATCGAGGAACAAGAACGCACCCCCGCCCCCGCTACTCTCGGCATTCTGCCGCTCGTACAGCGTGACCTTGTCGTGCGCGCGCGCCAGCGCCCCGGCCAGCGCGATGCCCGCGATACCACCGCCGATAATCGTGGTCATCGATCCTCACGAAGCCTGCCTCGGTGAGCATGGCGATGTATGCCTCGAGGGAGTGGAATTGCTGCACCGACGGTGCCAATTGTCCTTCGCCGCAACCGGCGTCGAGGATATCGAGTCCAGAAATCCGCGTTGTGTGAGTGCGCGGCCGTGACACGTTCATCGCCAAGCACGCTCGACTCTCTCGCACGTCGTACGAATCCGATTGCGCTCCTTGGCACCGATCATAGTGGCGGCAGGAGTGTCTCCCCGCGCGCCGGGTGGGCCCGCGGGGAGGGGCGCGGGTGGTCAGAGGCTGCCGAAGGGGTTCCAGGGTTGCGGGGCGGGGGCGTCGTCGCGGTCGTGGTGCCAGCGCCAGTCGTTGTCACGCCACTCCCAGTGGCCGCGGCCGTGGTCGCAGTCGGTCCACTGCATGCGGCCGCGGTCGTTCTGCCAGCTGTACTGGCCGTTGTGATCGCAGTCCTGGCGCCAGTCATGGTCGTTGTCCACCAACGAGACCGAACCGGCCAGCGCGGGCGCGGCGAAGCCGATCGGCAGGATGGCCAGCGAGCCCATGACGAGAGCGCGGGCCAGACGGCGGCGGACGGGAGACTTCTCGGAGATTGTCATGGCCATACCTCAGTTCGGCACGGCCACAAGAGCGTCAGGAAGGGGCACCCCTCGACCGACGTGACATCCACGCACACTGCGCTCTCCGGCGGATTCGTGACCGTGGCACGGGATCCGGAACCAGCTGCCAGTGGGTTGCCGGAAGATCGATGCTCGGTCTGCGTCCAGCTTAGTCCCGTCGGACCGCCCACGGAACACCCCGAACTCCTATGCTGAGGTCACGCTAGCGAGGAGTTGTCATGGGGCGAATCGTTTCGGCCGCACTCGGCCTGCTGCTGTGCCTCGTCGGCGGGATCTGGATCGTGCAAGGCATGGGTTCCCTGCACGGGTCACCGATGACCGGGCACTCCGAATGGAGTTATCTGGGCGGCGTTCTCGTGGTGGCGGGCGCGGGCCTGCTGGTGTGGGCCGGGTACCGCACGCTACGACGCTGAGCCGTCCGGCTAGGCGATGCGGCGCGCGGCCACGAACAGATCGTGCTCCGTGATCGCCGACGGATGGTCGGGCAGGAACTCGACCACCCGCGCCCGCACGATCTCCAAACCCACGCCGGTCAGCCGCCGCTCGAACTCGTCGACCGGATAACTGCTGACCGTGACCGCCTTACCCATGAATTCGATATCCAAGCCCTCGATGTCGGCGGGCACGGTAGCGAACAGGAAGACCCCGCCCGGCCGCAGCCAGTCCGCGAACTTCCCCAGCGCGGCATCGATTTCCGCGCGGGTCAGTTGCAGGAGCGGAAAGAACGCCACCACCGCGTCCCAGGTCCCGGCCGGATACGACAGCGTCCGCAGATCCGCGACCTCGAACCGAGCCCCCGGCACCTGCGAGCGAGCGATCTCGATCATCCCCGGCGACACATCGCATCCCGTGACCTCACACCCTCCCGCCACCAGCATCTCCGCCGTCGGCCGCCCCGTCCCACATCCGACATCGAGCACCCGCGCCGCGTCCGGCAGCTGGGTCAGCAGCCAGTCGACTTCCTCACGCTGCGCGGTCAATCCCGCGAACGCCTGCTCATAATCCTTGCCGAGCCCATCGAACACTTCCGCCGCCGAAAGTCCCATGGCCCCAACGGTACTGCCTCACCCGAGGTTTCACGGCCGATCAGTCCCGCTTGCGCGGGGTCAGCGGGATCAGCCGACCGGCTGGTCCCAGTCGATGACGAAGCGGTGGACGGGGCCGAACATCTTTTCGGGCTGGAGGAAGGTTCGGGTGGCGATGGGCATGATCAGGCCGAAGAGGGCCTTGGCTACGGGGCCGGAGGTTTTGCCGTTGTTGGTTTTGGCGGCGTTGTCGGAGATGTCTTCGACGCGGGGGCGGCGGAGGGACTCGTAGGTGGCGAAAGCCTTTGCCGGGTCGTCGATGTCGCGCAGGCAGCGGGCCAGTTCGATAGCTGATTCGATGGCGAGCGAGGCACCCTGGCCGGAGCTCGAGGACGGGGCGTGGACGGCGTCGCCCAGCAGGACCACGCGGTCACGGAACCAATTGGGCACGTGGGGCATCCGCTCCATCGGGCCGGTCACGATCATCTGGTCGACGCTGGTCTCGGCGAACAGGCGCTCGCCGGGGGTGTCGCCGATGTGGGCGGCCCGCAGTTTGGTCAGCCATTCCTCGGCGGGGACGGCCTTGGCCTCGGCGAGGGTCATCGGTTCGGCCTGGGGGAAGTTGCTGAAGAACACGTGCTTGCCATCGGGCTGCCGCCAGTAGCCGTAGAAGGCGCGCTTGCCGAAGGCGAAGTGCATGGCCTCGATCTCACCTTCGCCGCCGGCGGAAAGCGTTCCCTCGGGGGTGAATTCACCGAAGCCGAAGCTCATCAGGCCGGTGTATTCCGGGCCGGGCGCGTCGGGGTCGATCAGCGTGCGCACGGTCGAGTGGATGCCGTCCGCGCCGATGAGGATGTCCCCGGCGGCGGTGGAACCGTCGGCGAAGACGGCGACCACGCCGGTCTCGGACTGCTCGATATCGACCAGCCGCTTGCCGTACTGGAATTCGATGCCGTTGGCGACCGCGTGATCGTGCAGGGCGCGGAACAGGTCGGCGCGCAGCATGGTGCAGCTGGGTGGCAGGCCCGGCAGGGTGTCCACTCGCATGAGCTGCTTACCGGCCCCGGTCTCCATGACCATGCTGTGCAGCGGGGTGCCCGCCGCCATGACAAGCTTGTCCGCACCGATGATGCCCAGTGCCGCAAGACCGTTGGGTGCGACGGTGAGCATCGCGCCGGTATCGGTGGCAGCATTCTCATACGCCTCGAACACCGACGCCTGGATGCCCGCCTTCTGAAGTGCCAGCGCCGCAACCGGTCCCGCGATGCCGCCACCGATGATCAACGCCGTCTTGATTCCGCTCACGACTACTGCCCTCCGAGAAGTTCGTTCGATCGCCCTCGCGATCACAACACCATAGTATCCATACAACTAGTTTCACCGCAACTAGTTTCAAGAATCCCTCTCAACGGAAACGGCGGGCCCCACCGGGACGAACCCGGTGAGACCCGCCGTCAGCGGTCTCGCTACGCGGTCGCGCGCTTGGGCAGCTTCCAGCCCGGTCGCGGGAAGTGGCAGGTGTAACCGTCCGGATAGCGCAGCAGGTAGTCCTGATGCTCCGGCTCGGCCTCCCAGAACGTGGCGGCCGGGGTCACCTCGGTGACCACCTTGCCGGGCCACAGCTTCGAGGCGTCCACATCGGCGATGGTGTCCTCGGCGACCCGCTTCTGCTCGTCATCGAGATAGAAGATGGCCGAGCGGTAACTCGTCCCGATGTCATTGCCCTGCCGATCCTTGGTGCTCGGATCGTGGATCTGGAAGAAGAACTCCAGCAGCGCACGGTAATCCGTCTTGTCGGGGTCGTAGACGATCTCCACGGCCTCCGCGTGCCCGGGATGGTTGCGGTAGGTCGGGTTGTCATTGCGACCGCCGGTGTAGCCCACCCGGGTCGAGAGCACCCCCGGCTGCCGCCGGATCAGATCCTCCATGCCCCAGAAACACCCGCCGGCCAAGATCGCGGTCCGTGTGTCGGTCACGCTTCCTCCTTCGTGAACAGAGACTTGTACTCCCCGTAACCCTGCGCCTCGAGCTCGTCGAGGCGAATGAACCGCAGCGCCGCGGAATTGATGCAGTAGCGCAGTCCGCCCGCGTCCCGTGGCCCATCGGTGAACACGTGCCCGAGGTGGCTGTCACCGAAACTGGACCGCACCTCGGTGCGCACCATGAAGTGACTGCGGTCCTTCTTCTCGACCACATTGCCCTTGTCGATCGGCTTGGTGAAACTCGGCCACCCCGATCCGCTCTCGAACTTGTCCACCGAGGCGAACAACGGCTCCCCGGACACCACGTCCACGTAGATGCCGGGCTCGTGGTTGTCCCAGTACTCCCCCGTGAACGCGCGCTCGGTCCCGTTCTCCTGGGTGACGTGGTACTGCTCAGGCGACAGTGCGGCCACGGCCGCCGGATTGCGGTTGTACTCCCGTGTCACTTGACCTCCTTGTATCGGCCTCAGCTACAACCCACCCTGCCCGTTGGAAAGTCCGCGCTCAACCCCGCGTCATAGTTCTGTCACTTCTCGGACGGAAGGCATACTCACTCGCGTGAGCACGGCCGAGAACAACAGCACCGACGACAACCCGGTTCCCGCCTGGGCGCGACGCACGGCCGGGGAATCCCGCTGGGCGGCCACCGCCACCATCCTCGGGATATTGGTGGTTCAGCTCTTCCTGCCCGAGCAATACACGGTGGGACCGCGCTGGATCGTCCCAGTGATCGGGCTGACGCTGATGATCATCATGATCGCCGCGAGCCCGTTCCGGATCGACCGCGAGGAAATGTGGCTGCGCCGCTTCAGCCTCGCGCTGATGGGAGTGCTCGGCTTCGCCCTGGTGTGGGCGGTGTACCACCTGGTGCAGGGACTGATCAACGGCTCGGTCTCCAACAACGCGGCCGGACTGCTGGCCTCCGGCGGCGCGATCTGGCTGACCAATGTGCTCGTCTTCGCCCTCTGGTACTGGGATTTCGACCGAGGCGGCCCCGCCGCACGCGCCCACGCCCGCAAGCCCTACCCCGACTTCCTGTGGGTCCAGATGCAGAACCCGGACCTCACCGACCCGGAATGGGAGCCCGAATTCCCCGACTACCTGTATCTGTCGTTCACCAACGCAACGGCATTCAGCCCGACCGATGTCATGCCTATGTCCCGCTGGGCGAAAACACTGATGATGGTGCAATCCGCGGTTTCGCTGATCACCGTCAGCCTCGTCATCGCCCGCGCGGTCAACGTCCTGAAGTGAGCCCGTTCAGCGGTTGAAGAACATGTCGGCGATGACCATGATCACGGCGACGACGACGAAGATCGAGGCGAAGCCGATGGATTGGCCGATGGTGCCGACGATTCCGGCGGTGAGGAAGAGGGTCAGGACGGGGGCCCAGACGAACATGTCCGGCGGGCCGAAAGTGCGCTTGCGGGCGGCATTTCCGCTCGGGGCGGGCTGGCGGCGTTGCTGGGTGGTTCCGCGTCCGGGTGTAGTCACCTGGGCGAGACTACAATTCGCCGGACGTCGGCGCGACCGCGGGGCGGCGTGGCGGCAGCGCGCAGCAGCCGACCACGCACGGAGCGCCGTTGCGGGTACAACCCAGACCGGTCATTTCGCTCAGACGCGCGGGGGTGGCCCCGGCGGTGTGCTCCTCCACCAGCTCGGCCACCATTCGCGCGAAACGCGGGTCCGGGCCGGGGGTGGCGGCGCGGGCGAAGGCCATACCGAGTTCGGCGGCACGGTCTTTCGCCTCGTTGTCGAGGTCCCAGATCACCTCGAGGTGGTCGGAGACGAAGCCGACCGGGCACACCACGACCGCGTCCACGCCGCGCTCTGACAGCGCGTCGATGTGGTCGACGATGTCGGGGTCCAGCCACGGGATCTGCGGCGGGCCCGAACGCGACTGCCACACCAGGTCGTAGTCGTCGAAACCGGTTGCGGCCGCGCACAAGCGGGCCGCCTCGGCGACCTGGCGACTGTAGAGGTTGGTTTCGGTGGGCGGGCCGGAGGCGGCATCGGCGGAATTCGGCACCGAATGCGCCGTGAAAACCAAGCGCGCGCTCTCGCGTTTGTCCGCGGGCAATTCCGCGACGGCCGCGCGAATCGAGTCCGCGAAAGCGTCGATGAACAGCGGATGGTCGAAATACTGGCGTAGTTTCACCAGATCCGGTGCGTCTTCGACCGCGGTCCGGGCGCGCACGATGTCCTCGTGATATTGCAGGCAACCCGAATACCCGCCCCACGCCGAGGTGGGAAACACCAGCGCGGAACGGATTCCGTCGGCGCGCATGCGCTCCACGGTCTCCTCGACCATCGGATGCCAATTGCGGTTGCCGAAATACACCGGCAGATCGATGCCGCGGGAAGCGAATTCGGCCTCGATCGCCTTGATGATGTCGAGGTTGAGCGCATTGATCGGCGAGACCCCGCCGAAGTGCAGATAATGCTGCGCGACTTCGGCGAGACGCTCCGGCGGCACGCCCCGACCACGAGTGACGTTCTCCAGGAACGGCATCACGTCCTCGGGGCGCTCAGGACCGCCGAAGGACAGCAGTAGCAGGGCGTCCACTTCATGAGCCGTGGGCTCCGCAGCCACTGCTCTCCTCCTTACTCGAAAACGTGCCGGTGAATCAGTTCGCGCCGAAACCGTCGGCCGGGAACCAGGTGTTGTGCGAGGCGCCACCGTCGACGTAGATGATCGACCCGGTGGTGCCCGGCAGCCAATCCGACAGCAGGGTGACCACGGACTTGGCGACCACCGTCGGGTCGTCGACGTCCCAGCCGATCGGGCTCGCGCCGTCCCAGTAGGTGTTGAGCATGTTGAGCTGCTTGGCGTCATCGGTGGCGGTGCCCGCGATGGCCTTGGCCGCGAGGGTCTTGATCGGCCCCGCCGCGATCAGGTTGGAGCGAACGCGCTTGGCCTCGCCCACCTCTCGCGCCACGTACCGGTTCACCGACTCGAGCGCGGCCTTGGCCACACCCATCCAGTTGTAGTACGGCATGGCGGTGCGCGGATCGAAGTCCATGCCCACGATGGAGCCGCCCTCGTTCATGACCGGCAGCACGGCGCGCGCCAGCGAGGCGTACGACCACGCCGAGATCTCGAACGCCTTGGCGGCGTCGGCGCCCGGGCCGTCCAGGAACGGCAGGGCCTCGGGACCCATCAGGGTGCGCGGCGCGAACGCGATCGAGTGCAGCACACCGTCGATGCCCTCGGGGGCCAGCTCGCGGACCTTGTCGGCCAGCTCGGCGAGGTTCTCCTCATTGGTCACGTCCAGGCCGATGGCCGGGGGGACCTCCTGCGGCAGCCGCTTGGCGATGCGGTCGATGAGCCGCAGGCGCTCCGGAATGCCGGTGATGATCACCTTCGCGCCCTGCTCCTGCGCGACCGCGGCCGCGTGGAAGGCGATGGACGAATCGGTGATGATGCCGGTGATGAGGACGGTTTTGCCGTCGAGCAATCCAGCCATGGGGTGGTCGGTTCTCCTCGTTGTCGAAAATGCTGGGGGCTGAGGGTTTCTGGGTCGGGCCTGAGCGGAACGCTCAGTGGCCCATGCCCATACCGCCGTCGACCGGGATGATCGCGCCGGAGATGTAGGACGCGTCGTCGGAGACGAGGAAGCTGATCGCCGCCGCGACATCCTCGGCCTCGCCGATCCGACCGGCCGGGATGAACTCGAGGACGTTCTTGCGCATCTCCTCGGTCATGTCCTCACGGGTCATGTCGGTGTCGATCAGGCCGGGCGCCACCACGTTCGCGGTGATGTTGCGCTTGCCGACCTCACGAGTGATGGCACGCGCCATACCGATGAGACCCGACTTCGACGCCGCGTAGCTGACCTGCGCGGGCGAACCCATCTGCCCGACGACCGAGCCGAGGAACACGATGCGGCCGAAACGGTTCTTGAGCATATTGCGGTTGGCGCGCTGGGCGACTCGCCACGCACCGGTGAGGTTGGCGTCGATGACCTTCGAGAACGAATCCTCGGTCATGCGCATCAGCAGCGTGTTGTCCACGATGCCCGCATTGGCCACGACCACCTCGACCGGACCCTGGTGCGCCTCCACCTCGGTGAACGCGCGATCGACCGACTCGCTGTCGGTCACATCGCATTTCACGCCGAAAAGACCCTCCGGCACACCGGACCCGCGATGGGTGACGGCCACCTTGTGGCCGTCGGCGAGCAGGCGCTGGGCCACCGCGAGACCGATGCCGCGGTTACCGCCGGTCACCAGTACCGACCGGGATGTGATGTTCGACATAGACGCAAACCTATCTGTTCGTGTTCGGGACTCGGCGCGCGGTACCGATTTACGGCAGACGCTGACGATAGAGCAGAGCGGTCAGAACGCCGATGGCGGTCACCACCAAGCCGGCCCACAACCATGGCTTACTGGCATCGCTCATGGTCATCTCGTAGCCGATCTGCTCCTCGAGAGTGTCGTAGACAGCCTTGAGTTCCTCGAGGGTGGAGGCGGTGTAGAAGTCACCGCCGGAGAGTTTCGCGATCTCGCGCAGGGAGTCGTCGTCGACGGGCACACGCACTCGCTGCGAACCCTTGCCGTCCTGATCGGGGATCTCGACGGTGCCCCAGGTGGTGCCGAACGAAATGGTCGACACCGGAACGCCTTTCTCCTTCGCCAATCGTGCGGCGGTGAAGCCGTGGCGCGGATTCTCGGTGTCCTTGTCATCCGGGACGGTCTGCTTACCGTCGGACATCAGCACGATGCGCGCCGGCGGCGGCTTCTCCGCGCCACCCAGCACCGAGGCCAGGGTGTCGATGGACTGCAGGGCGGTGAGAATGCCCTCGCCCGTGGCGGTGCGCTCGGCCAGCTTCATATTGTCGATGGCCGCCTTCACCGCCTCCCGGTTCGTGGTGGGCGACACCTGCACCGAGGCGGTACCCGCGAAGGTGACCAGGCCCAGGTTGATGCCCGGGGTCAGTCCGTCGGCGAATTCCTTGGCGGCCTTCTTGGCCACCTGGATTCGGCTCGGCGGCACATCGGTCGCCTCCATCGACAGCGACACGTCGATCACCAGGATCACCGTGGCACGGTTGCGCGCCACCTTCTTCGCGGCCGTCGGACCGGCCGCGGCGAAGGTCAGGAACATCAGGCCCACCAGGGTCAGCGCCACCGAGATGTGCCGCCACGGCCGCGGCTGCGCCGGCGCCACCTTCTCGAGCAGATCCATATTGGTGAAGCGCAGCATGTGCTTTCGCCGCCGCCGCTGCATCACGGCGTAGAGCACCGCGATCACGGCCAACACCACCAGGAAGGCCAGCCAGTTCTGGTCGACGAAATGCGAGAGGCTGAAGGTCAAATCGCCAATGGTCACTGTCGCGGCACCCGTCCGGCAGTCGAGGCGCCGAAGGTGTGGCGCCGGGTCGACACGAATCTCACCACGTCCGCGATCCAGTCGCCGTCGGTGCGCAGGGTCATCACCGGCGCACCACAACTGCGCAGCGCAGCCTCCACCTGGTCACGGTGCTGCTGGGCCGCGCGCGCGAAATCGGCACGGAGCGTGGGGGTCACACTGAACTCGCGGGTCCGGCCCGACTCCGGGTCGTGCAGGACCACGTCACCGACATCCGGCAGATCCAGATCGCGCGGATCGAGCACCTCGACGCCGAGCAGATCGTGGCGGCCGGAGATGGCGCGCAGCGAACGCTGCCAGTCGATATCCCCGAGGAAGTCGGAAATGACCACGGCCAGACCGCGTTTGCGCTGCGGCCGCCGCAGCGCCTCGATGGCGTCGCGCAGGTCCCCGCGCACCCCGTCTGGGGCGTGCGGGGTGGTGGCGATCTTGCGCAGCATGGCCTGCTCGTGCACCCGGCCGCTGCGGGCCGGAATGCGGATCAACTGCTGGCCATTGGAGATCACGGCGCCGATACGGTTGCCGCCGCCGCTGGTCAGATGCGTGACCGCGGCCGCCGCGGCGACCACCAGATCCCGCTTCTCGCACAGCGCGGTACCGAAATCCAGCGAGGCCGACAGGTCGACCACCAGCCAGGTCTCGAGCTCCCGGTCGGCGATCATCTGCCGCACGTGCGGGTGGGTGGTGCGGGCGGTGACCGACCAATCCATCTGCCGCACATCGTCGCCCGGCTGGTACATGCGGGCATCGCCGGGTTCGGAGCCGGGCCCCGGGATCAGGCCCAGGTGGTCACCGTGCAGCACGCCGTCGAGGCGGCGGCGCACGGTGAGTTCGAGCGTCTTCAACGCCGCCGTCAACCGCGGATCGGTCAACTGCCCCTGCCGGAACGAGGGCGGGGCGTGCGTGGAGCCGCTGGGAGGTGAGATCGTCACGGGCGCAATCGATTCCGAGACCGGCCTCACTTACCCTGCGGCTGTCCGGGTACTCCGGGCACCTGACCGTTGGGCGGCTGCGGAATGCCCTGCTGCGGCGGCTGCGGGATACCGCCGACCGGGGCCATCGGCTGACCGCCGTGCGGGCCCATCGCCGGCGGCGCGGCCGGGGCGGG
>NZ_JBSGBY010000209.1:0-12547 GCF_053601505.1 Nocardia sp. NPDC004722 | reverse complement strand
ATGGTCGATGTGAGCGCCAAGGCCGATACGGCGCGCATCGCGGTCGCCGCGGGCGCACTGCACACCACCGCCGAGGTGATCGCCCTGGTCCGGGCCGACGACATGCCCAAGGCGGACGTGCTCAGCACCGCGCGCATCGCCGGGATCAACGGCGCGAAGAAGACCTCCGAGCTGATCCCGCTGTGCCACCAGCTGGCGTTGTCGTCGGTGAACGTGTCGTTCGGGTTCACCGACACCACCATCACCATCGAGGCGACCGCGAAGACCAAGGGGCCCACCGGGGTCGAGATGGAGGCGCTGACCGCCGTCGCGGTGGCCGGGCTGACATTGCACGACATGGTGAAGGCGGTGGATCCGGCGGCGACCCTGAACGGGGTGCGGCTGGTCACCAAAGAGGGTGGCAAGCACGGACATTGGGTGCGGCCGGAAGCCGAATCACACCGGGCCGAATCTCACAAGCACGAGACCGCCGCTGCCGCAACGGTTTCCCTCGCGGGCGAGGGGCGCTCAGCCGCGGTCGTGGTCGCTTCGACCGGTGCGGCGGCGGGCACCCGCACCGACACCACCGGTCCGGCGCTCGCGAAATGGCTTGCCGAACAGGGCTTCTCGGTGCGCGGTCCGCTGGTCTTCGCCGACTCCGATATCGCGTACGCGCTCTCGGACACCCTGTCCGCCGAGCCCGACCTGATCATCACCACCGGCGGCACCGGGGCCTCCCCCACCGACGCCACCCCCGAGGCGACCCGCGCCGTGATCGACCGGGAACTGCCCGGTGTCGCCGACGCGATCCGCCAGGCGGGCACCGCGAAATTCCCGCTCGCGGCGCTGAGCCGGGGTGTGGCCGGACTGTCCGGGCGCACCGTGATCATCAATCTGCCCGGTTCGCCGGGCGGGGTGAAGGACGGCATCGCCGTGCTCACCCCGATTCTCGACCATTTGCTGGCCCAGGTGGCCGGAGGAGGCAACCATGAGTGAGCTGCTGGCCCGGATCAGCGATCAGCCGCTCGACCCGGCCGAGGTGGAGAAGGCCGTCAGCGGCCCCGAACACGGCGGCATCGTGGTGTTCACCGGCAAGGTCCGCGATCACGATGGCGGACAATCGGTTTCGGCCCTGGAGTACTCCGCGCATCCCCAGGCCGAACAATTCCTGCGCAAGGTCTGCGAAGAGGTCGCCGCCTCCTCCGGCCTCCCGGTAGCGGCCGTCCACCGCATCGGCTCCCTCACCATCGGCGACCTCGCCATCGTCGTCGCCGTAGCCGCCCCCCACCGCGCCGAAGCCTTCACCACCTGCGCCCTGCTGGTCGACCGCATCAAACACGAAGTCCCCATCTGGAAACGCCAACTCTTCGCCGACGGCCTCTCCGAATGGGTCAACGCCTGCGGCTGACCCTTCTTTGATCCACGGGCGAAAGCTCTCGCGTGTCGCGATGGCATGTCCACGCGAAAACGATTGCGAGGCAACCTGGACAGGGTAGGTTGCCCGAATATGGCTGATACGCCAAGCAATCCACATGATGCATACTTCCGGCAGGTAATGGGCCGCGCCGCCGACGCCGCCGGAGTATTGCGGGCAAACCTCCCAGCGACCTTCGCAGCGCGGACCCGGTGGGACGAACTCGTACTGCAGCCGGGCAGTTTCGTCTCCCCGCAGCTGCGATCACGTTTCAGCGATTTGTTGTTCGCCACCCGGCTCGACGGGCACCCGGCCTTCGTCTACATGCTCATCGAACATCAGAGCCGCCCCGACCCCCTGATGGCGTTCCGGATGCTCGAATACATGGTCGCCATCTGGACCCGCTACCTTCGCGATCACCCCAAAGCAACCACCCTGCCCGTCGTGATACCGCTCGTCATCCACGCCAGCCCCAAGGGCGAACGCTGGAACAAACCCACCGAGTTGGGGAACCTCCTCGATATCGACCCCACCACCCGCACCGAACTCGGCGACCACCTGCCACGACTGCGATTTCTCCTCGACGACCTCACCGCCATCGACGTCGCCGAACTCTGCGCCCGCGACCTCACTCCCTCGGCCCGCGTAATGCTGGTTCTACAGAAAATCGCGCCTCGTAGCCGACACCTCGATACGGACCTGCTTCCCCTGCTGGGCGACCTCACCGCGATGTTCTTCAGCCCGGCGGGCAAGGCGGAATTGACAGGTGTACTGACGTACATTCTTAAGGTGGCCGACATCAATGAAGCCGATCTCGGTGCCGCCCTCGAACAGCTCGGCCCCGAGGCCAAGGAGGTCATCATGACAACTGCCGACCGGCTCCGCGCAGAGGGCGAAGTCCAAGGCGAAGCCCGAGGGCGAGCCAAGTCGTTGATCGAGCTGTTGTCACTCAAGTTCGGTGAGCTGCCCCAGAAGGCCACCACCGCAATCGATAGCGCCGATCCGAAGCTGCTGCAGCTGTGGACCGCGCGGGTGCTGACCGCGGACACGCTCGATGAAGTATTTCAGCCTTAGCCTTGCCACGTGGTCGACCGATGCGACGCGCGTGCATGGCGGTCGTTGATCGGGAACCCGCCGGAAGTATGTTCGGGGGATGCATTGGGATCAGATGACGGCTACGCCCGGGGCGCTGCGGACGGCGGCCGCGCGGTTGCGGCGCGGGGTGGGGCAGTTGGAGATTCTGGCGGCGATCATCGAGGCGGCGGAGGGGCCTTGGCTGGGGGCGATGGATTCGGATGGGCGGGGCACCGCTGAGCTGCGGATGCATCTGGCGGGGAAGTATCGGTTCACCGCGGTGGTGACCAGTATGGGGAAACTGTCGATGGCGGAGATGAATTCGCCGGGGCGGGGGAAGCGCTCGGAGCTGGTGTTGTCCACCAAGGCGGCGCAGCGCAAGGGGTTCGACAATCCCAAGGATGTGCCCAAGCCGCAGGAGTGGGTGGACTATGTGGTCGGCTGGGTGAAGTACGCGAGTGCCGAGGTGGGGCGGCGCGATGTGGTGGAGTGGCAGCTCAAGGGCGCCGATCAGCGGCTGGCCGCGATGAACGACAGCGTCGAGACCATGCGCGCGGCGCTGGCCGAACGCGAGCTGATGCGCGATGAGCTGGCCGCCGAGGTCGCCGAGCTACGCGCCGAATTCGAAGCCGAGTCAGCCCTCGCCGACAAGCGCGTCGTCGGCCGGGACGTAGCGCCAGACGGGCAGCAGGGCGTGGTCGTCGAGGGGGTCGTCGGCGCGGTGGACGGTGGCGTCGAGGCGGGCCCGGATATCCCGCTCGTCGAGGCCGGAACCGATGAGAACCAGGTTGCTGACCCGGGGCTCGTGCCGGGACCAGACGGTGGGTTCGAGGCTGATGTGGCGGCCGACCATGTGCAGCACGAACTTTCGCCGGTCCTCGGGAACGGCGAAGCCCAGCACGCCTTTGGCGCGGAACAGTCCTGACGGCGGATCCTCCAGCAGCGCGATGAGTTCGCGCGGATTCAGGTCCGTCTCGGAGGTGAAGGAGACGCTGTCGTAGGCGTCGTGCAGATGCCGGTGATCGTGGCAGGCGCCGTCGTGGCAGTCGCCGTGGTCGTGCGGGTCGTCGTCGTGCAGTAGTTCGTCGAAGCTGAGCTGCTCACCGACGCGCGGCCGCTGCGGATCGCGGGTGGGCACATCGAACAGCAGCCCGGGATCGATGCGCCCGTGGCTGGTCGGATACACCGGCACCTGGCCGACCAACTCGACGATCTCCGACCGCAGCCGTTCCAGCGCGGCGGGCTCGACCCGGTCGGCCTTGTTCAGCACCACCAGATCCGCCATCCGCAGATGCGTCACGAGTTCCGGGTGCTGCGCGCTGCTTTCGGGGAAGTGCTCGGCATCGACGAGCTCGACCAGCCCGCCGTAGCGAATGCGCGGGTTGTCGCTGTTGACCACCATGCGAATCAGATTGCGCGGCTCGGCCAGCCCGCTGGCCTCCACCACGATGACGTCGATCTTCTGCCGGGGATGCGCCAGCCGGTCGAACAGCTCGTCCAGTTCACTCACATCGACCGCGCAGCACACGCACCCGTTGCCCAGCGACACCATGGCGTCGACCTGCCCGGCCACCAGCATGGCGTCGATATTCACCGCGCCGAAGTCGTTGACCACCACCCCGATCCGCGTGTTCCGCGTCCGCAGCAGCCGGTTGAGCAGCGTCGTCTTTCCGGCACCGAGGAATCCGGCCACGATCAGGACTGGGATGCGCCGGCTCACGCAGGCCACCTTACCCAGCAGAAACCATCCGGAAATAACCGCCGCCTACCGTGACTGCCTATTCGGACCGACCACGGGAGGTGCGCCGTGCGCGTGCGCGACATTCTCGATGCGCCGCAACTGCGTATGCGGTTGCTGTACGGGGACGAGGCGATATTGGAGCGTCCGGTCGCCCGGGTCTGCGCCACCGATATGCCGGATCCGCGGCCGTTCGTGACGGCGGGGGCGCTGGTCTGCACCGGACTGGTGTGGCGGCACGAGGCCACCGACTCCGACCGCTACGTGGGTCTGCTCGCGGGGGCCGGGGTCGCCGGGGTGGTGGCCGGGCAGGCGCTGCACGGGCATGTGCCCGAGGACGTGGTCGCCGCGTGTGAGCGGCACGGGCTGCCGCTGCTGTCCGCGCCGCAGAGCGTCCCCTTCAGCCGGATCATCGAATACCTGGCCGAGCAGGCGGCCGAGGTGCGCTGGCGGCGGGTGCAATCGCGCGCCGACCGGCAGCGCAAGCTGCTCGCCGCGGTGGCGGCGGGGGCCGATATCGAGAGCCTCGTCGCGGAATTCGCGGCGGAACAGCATGTTTCGGCGTGGCTGCTGACCTCGACCGGGACGGTCGTCACCGGAACCGGGGAGCTGGCGGACGAGGACATCGACCGCATCGTCGCCACCGCCCTGACCGCCCCGCGCCTGCCCGCGGTGACGGCCGGTGCGATCCGCGTGCTGCAGGTCGGCGCGGGCGATCGAATCACCGCCTGGTACCTGGCGATCCGCCCGTCGGCTCCCGAACTGGACCCGTTCGGCGCGGATCTGGCGGCCGTGGCGGAACTGTATCGCCAGCGCCGCGCTGACCGGCAGCATCTGGATTGGGAACTGGCCGACCGCTTCCCGGTGCCGTTCACCGAGCACGCCGGAGCGCTCGATGTCGCGCTGGTCTGCGAAGTGCATGCGATGGCCGACACCTCTGGTTACTCCGGCGCGCTGTCGGCCGGAATCCCCCGGGACCGAGTGGATTCCGGCCAGGAGCACGCCGGGATGACGAAGGTGCCGCGCGGCGGAGTCGCGGGCGCGATCGAACGGGCGGGCGCGCCGGCCGCCGAACCGGGTTCCGCCACCGGACGCAACTCCGCCGCCAGGCAGGATTCCGACACCGGGCGGCATTCCACTGGCGGGCAGCGTGTTTCGGGTTGGGTGGATTCGGCTGCCGGGTTGACAGCCGTGCGGACAGCCCTGCACGACGCGCTGCCGGGGATCACCACCTCGATCGACCGCGAGGGCAGGCTGGTCGGCGTGACGACCGGGGCACAGGATCAGATCGCCGCGGTGGTCGGTCGGCGTCTCGGGCGAATCGCACCGGCATTGCGGGAGATTCGGCTCGCGATCGGGATCGGCGCGCGGCAGCCGGAGGAGACCTTGGCGAGCGCGATCGGCGCCGCCGCTGCCGCCTCCACCGCGGCTCGGGACGACACGGCACCGGTCAGTCTGCGTGTCGCCGATATCGATTCGGCCGTCGGCCTGCTGACCGCGGTGCCGGGCGGACTGCAACGCCGGTTCGCCGAACGCGTCCTGGGCCCGGTGCTCGACTACGACCGCAGGCACGGGGCCGGGCTGCTGGACACGTTGGCGGTGTTCCTCGGCTGCGAGGGTTCCTGGCGGCAGGCGGCGGATCGCATGCATCTGCACCTCAATACCGTTCGCTATCGGATCGGCCGGATCGAGGAGCTCACCGGGCGCGATCTCGGGCGCATCGACGATCGGCTGGACCTGTACCTGGCGGTGCGGACGCTGTCCGGTCAGACCGCGCCGGTGTAGGGATCCCACGCGATTCCGGCGTCGGGCGCGCCCTCGCGCAGCACGCTGGTCTGGATCAGTCCGTACGGGCGATCGTCGGCGTGGAAGACCTCGCCCTTGTTCGGGACGCCGAAACGTTCGGTGTCATAGGCGAAGTGGTGCTTGTTGGGCGCCGAGAAGCGGATCTCGGCCAGGCACGGATACGCCTCCAGAGCGGCCCGGCCCATCTCGAACAGTGTCTGCTGCAACGCTTTCGAGTGCAGCGTCGCGAAGGTCTCGACCAGGACGGCCCGGATCCCGTCATAGGCGGCATCCCAGTCCGCGGGCGGCGTGGCGAAGCGCCAGCGGGCGATCAGGCTGGTGGCCAGGATCCGGTCGTAGGCGGGTTCGAGCACGGTGAACTCGTCGGTGAGGAATCCGGCGAACTCCGAACCGGTGGACTTGAGGATCACCAGGTCCTTGACCCCGCCGATCACCCATTCGCGGCGCTCGTCGCCGACGCCCGACACGGTCACCGCCGCGATTCGCACCTCCGGCCCGACCCGCGTCCAAGTGTGGTCGTGCGCGCGCCCGCCGACCGGAACCCGTTGCCACGCATACTCTTCGATCTCGATACGGGCCGACTCCACCGGCTCGATATCGCCCACGAAATGCCGGGCCAGGGCCAGCCCGTACTCCTCGATGCTGCCGTCGCCATGACTCTTGGCGTAGGTGAAGATGGTCTGCTTCTGCGAATCCGTCGGCAGCACCGCGCCCTGATCGCCGACCGTGTGCGCGTCGTCGAACGCGCCGCGCAGGCACGAGGAGACGTTCAGATCGCGGATCTCGTGCCGGGCGGTGTCGCGGTAGACGCGCACCACCCGGTTCTCGGCCTTCCCGTACTGATGCGGGCCGAGCACGATCCGGCCGGTGGATTCAGTCATGGCCACACTGTCGCGCATCGGGCACCGCCCGCAGGCTGGTTCCGGAGACAAAACGCCGAGGGCGAAATGCCCGACGTTTGGGCAAACTGGACAAAAGCCCGAGTAGCGGCGCTTGCCTAGGGTACGAGAATGACCTCGCTTCATCCCGTCGACACCCGGCCACCGTGGCAGCGCCTGCTGGCCTTCGGCATCCAGCACGTGCTGATCATGTACACCGGATGCGTCACCGTGCCTTTGGTTTTCGGTGCGGCCGCGGGACTCGACAAGGCCACCGTCGCCCTGCTCATCAGCGCCGACCTGCTGGTCGCGGGCATCATCACCATGGTGCAGAGCCTGGGGCTCGGGAAGTTCGCGGGCGCGCGGCTGCCGATCGTCACCGGTGCGACCTTCGTGGCCATGAGCCCGATGATCCTGGTCACCAAGGACTACGGGCTGCAAGGGATGTACGGGTCCATGCTGCTGGGCGGCGTCCTCGGCATCGCGCTGGCGTGGCCGTTCGCCTCGATCGTGCGATTCTTCCCGCCGCTGGTGAGCGGGACCGTGCTGACCGTGGTCGGCATCTCGCTGATCGGGGTGGCGGGCGGACTGATCGTCGGCAGCGACCCGAAGGCGTCCACCTTCGCCGCGCCCTCCCATATCGCGCTCGCGGCGGCGGTACTGGTGGTCGCGCTGGTGTGCACAGTGCTCGGGCGCGGGGTGTGGTCGCAGCTGGGTGTGCTGATCGCGCTGATCGTCGGCATCGTGATCGCCATCCCGATGGGCCTGATCAAGCTGGACGGGGTGTCGAAGGCGGCCTGGTTCGGCGCACCCCACCCCTTCCATTTCGGCGCACCGCATTTCCCGGTGGCCGCCGTGGTGGCCATGACCATCGTGATGCTGGTCGTCTTCGCCGAATCCACCGCCAGCATGCTGGCCATCGGTGAGATCACCGGAAAGCCTTTGACCCGAGCCGATCTGGCGCGCGGCCTGGTCGGCGACGGACTGTCCGCCGTGCTCGCCGGTGTCCTGAACTCGTTCGTGGACACCATCTTCAACCAGAATGTCGGCGCGGTCGCCAACACCCGCGTCTACAGCCGCTACGTGACGGCGGTGAGCGGCGCGATCCTGGTCGTCCTGGGCCTGGTGCCGCGCTTCGGCGCACTGGTCGCCACGGTCCCGCAGCCCGTCGTCGGCGGCGTCGGCCTGGTGTTGTTCGCGACCATCACGGTGATCGGCGTGGACACCCTACGCAAGGCCGACCTGACCGATCGCGTCAACCTCACGCTGATCGCCGTCTCGATCGGCATCGGCCTGATCCCGGTCCTCACCAAGGGCATGTTCGACAAGTTCCCGTCCTCGGCGCAGATCCTGCTCAACAGCGGCATCAGCCTCGCCGCCGTCACGGCTTTCACCCTCAACCTGCTGTTCAACCACACCAAACTCGGTGACATCGCCCGGGGCGCAGCGGATCCCGCGCCCACGGACCCGGTATCCGCCGAAGCCGTCACCACCTGACCCCCCTCCTCATCGGGGAGACCGAAGCCGTGGATTCCCTCCGGATCCACGGCTTCGGTCTGTCCGTGACAGGATCCGTCCATGCCGACTCCCGCACTGATCGGACTGGGTGGACGCCGGGCGTGGGCCGAGTTGGCCGGGGGCATCGTGGTGCTCGGAGTGCTCGAGGCGGCGGCGGTGCATTTTGTGGGGCGGGCGGTGTTGCCTGGCAGCGTCGCGGGGGTCGTCGATCTGGTGGCGGGGGTGCTGACGTTGGCGGTAGTGGCGGCGTTCGTTTCGCCGTTGTGGGGGTCGGTCCGGATCTCGGAGCGGCGGATCAGGATTCGGTTCGGGTGGATTGCGGCGGTCGAAGTACCGCTCGAGATGGTCGGGTCGGTGCGGGAGTATCGAGCGGACGTGCGGCATCCGGTGGAGCTCGGGCTGGATTTCGATGCGGAGTCCGGGTTGTTGTCGATCGTCAGGTCGCCGTCCTCGGCCCTGGTGCGGATGGAATTGAGCACGCCGGTTCCGGCACGGACTCAGGGCTGGCGGCGGGTTGCGGCGCGGGGTGTCCTGGTGTCGGTGGACGATGCGCGGCGTGTGATCGACGCTATCGAAGGGTCGCCATCCCGTTGAGGATGAGGTTGATGCCTGCGAGGAATTGGGCGCGGTCGTCGTGGGTGGGGAGGTCGGCGGCCATGCGGCGCATGAAGGGGTATTTTTCGGGATCCAGTGCCGCCCAACGGGTTGCGATTCCGGTGAGGAAGGTCGAGCGGTCGACATCCGGGGTGAGCAGGCGCGCGCCTGCCGCGTATTGGCCTGCCAGGCCGAGGACGTAGTTCACCAGGGCTGAGGCGCAATCGAATTGGGCGGGGGCGGGAACGCCGAGCGCGTCGAGTTGTGCGCCCATGCCCTCGAAGATCTCGACCACCGCCGCTTGCCAGGGCTCCCGCGAGAGTTGCGCGCCCACCCACGGATGGGCGTCGATGGCGTCGAACATGCCGAGTGCGATGGCCCGGATGGTGGCGCGCGGCGACTCCCCCGCGACCACCTCGGTCATGACGCGGGCGATCACCTCGTCGGTGGCCGCCGCCAGCAGATCGTCCTTGTTGGCGAGGTGGTGGTAGATCGCGCCGCTGCCGGTCGCCAGGCGTGCTGCGAGCGCGCGGAAGGTGAGGGCTTGCTCGCCGCCGGCGTCGAGGATCTCGATGGCCGCCTCGACGATCAGCCGCTTGGACAGCGCGTCCGCGCCGCGTGCGGTCCGCCGGGTCCCGGTTGTCATGCATCCCATCTTGACAGCTTTGGAACATTGTTCCAAACTCGAGCTATGGAACGCCGTTCCAATCAGCTTTCGAAGGGAGAACGACCATGAAGACCCCCATCACCATCGTGGGCGCGGGCCTGGGTGGCCTCACCCTCGCGCGTGTCCTGCATGTGCACGGCATCCCCGCGACCGTCTACGAGGCGGACCCCTCGCCCGAGGCCCGCGTCCAGGGCGGACAGCTCGACATTCACGAGCACGACGGCCAATTCGCGCTGGCGACAGCCGGTCTCACCGCGGAGTTCCGCGCGATCATCCACGCGGGTGGCGCGGCCGCCCGCGTGCTCGACCCGCAGGGCACGGTCCTGCTCGACGAGCCCGACGACGGCACCGACACCCGGCCGGAGGTGCTGCGCGGCGATCTGCGCCGCATTCTGCTGGACTCCCTGCCCGCCGGAACCGTGCGGTGGGGACACAAGGTCGCCGAGGTGCGATCCCTCGGCGACGGCCGCCACGAACTCACCTTCACCGACGGATCCACGGTGATCACCGGCCTGCTCGTCGGAGCCGATGGCGCGTGGTCGAAGATCCGGCCGCTGGTCTCGGACGCCCGTCCCGAATACGTGGGCGCGACCTTCATCGAGACCTATCTCCACGATGCGGACGAGCGGCATCCCGCCACGGCCGTGGCGGTCGGCGCGGGTGCGATGTACGCGCTCACCCCGGGCCAGGGCATCACCGCCCACCGCGAGGCGGGAGCCGTCCTGCACACCTACGTCCAGTTGCGTCGCTCGGCCGAGTGGATCGCGGCCATCGACTTCACCGATCCCGCCGCCGCCACCGCCGCCATCGCGGCCGAATTCGACGGCTGGGCACCGGAACTCACCGCCCTCATCACCGACTCCGACACCGCGCCAGTAGCGCGCCCGATCCACACCCTCCCGCACGGACACCGCTGGGACCGGGTCCCGGGGGTGACGCTGCTCGGCGATGCCGCGCACCTGATGCCGCCGTCGGGCGACGGCGCGAACCTGGCCATGCTCGACGCCGCCGAACTGGGCTTGGCCATCGCAGCCCACCCCGACGACGTCGAAACCGCGCTCGCCGCCCACGAGGCGAAACTGTTCCCCCGCAGCGCGGCCGCCAATGCCGACGCCGACGAGGTGTTCGACCTCTGCCTCGGCGACCGGGCCCCGTTCGGGCTGATCGAACTGTTCTCCGGAGTGGCGGCCGGCTGATCGGCGGCAGCCGAATTCTGACCCGTTCGTGATTCGTGCCATAGCCTGGCGGCGTGCGAGTTGTGGTGGCGAATCGTGGTGAGGTCGCGGTCCGGGTGGTGCGGACGGCGCGGGAGCTCGGATACGAGACGGTGGTGCTGCACACCGCCGAGGACTCGAGGAGTCGGGCGGCGCGGCTGGCGGATACGCCGATCGTCCTGCCCGGCAGCGGAGCGGCAGGTTACCTCGACATCGACTCCGTGGTTCGGGCCGCGGCCGCGTGCGGGCGCGGCGCGCTGGTCCATCCCGGGTACGGATTCCTCAGTGAGAGTGCGGAGTTCGCGACCGCCTGCGGCGCGGCGGAGCTGATCTTCGTCGGGCCGTCGCCGGAGGTGCTGCGGGTTTTCGGAGACAAGGTCGCGGCGCGCGAGGCGGCCGAAGCCGCCGGGGCGACGCTGCTGCCCGCCACCAAGGCCGGGGTCTCGGCGGACGAGGTGGCCGCCTTCCTGGCCGATCATCCGGGCGGGGTCATGGTGAAGGCGGCCGCGGGCGGCGGCGGGCGCGGCATGCGGCCGGTCACCGACCCGACGCTGGTTGCCGAGGCGGTCGAACGCTGCCGGGCCGAGGCGCTCGCCGGATTCGGCGATGACAGCGTCTACGCCGAGGCGCTGGTCACCCGGGCCCGCCACATCGAAGTGCAGGTGGTGGCCGACGGGCTGACGGCGGTGGCGCTGGGCGACCGCGATTGCAGCGTGCAACGGCGGCGGCAGAAGCTCGTCGAGATCGCGCCCGCCCCGGATCTGCCGGTGGGCGTGCGGGATCGGGTCCACCGGGAAGCGGTGCTCATCGCGGAGGCGGTCGGCTGCCGCGGAGTCGTCACCGTGGAATTCCTGGTCGAGGGCACGAATGTGTGGTTCCTGGAAGTGAATCCGCGACTGCAGGTGGAGCACACCGTGACCGAGGCGGTCACGGGCGTGGATCTGGTCGCGGTGCAACTGGATCTGGCGCGCGGGCGCACCCTGGCCGAGCTGGAGCTGCCCAAACACGAGACGCTCGGCGGGGCGGGGCAGGCGCGCGGCTGGGCGGTGCAGGCCCGGGTGAATGCCGAACTGCTGGCCGCCGACGGGACGGTGCTGCCCAGCACCGGGGTGCTCACCCGCTTCGACGCGCCGACCGGGTTCGGGGTCCGGGTCGACACCGCCGCCCAGGTGGGCATGCGACAGGGGGTGCGGTTCGATTCGCTGCTGGCGAAGATCATCGCGCAGGCGTCGTCGTTTCCCGCCGCGCTGCAACGCTGTTCGGACGCGCTGGCCGAGACCGTCATCGGCGGGGTGGACACCAACCTGCCGCTGCTGCGCGCGGTACTGGCCGAGTTGAGCGCCACCGGCCCGGTGACAACCGACTGGTTCGAGGAGCAGCTCGACGAATTGCGAACGCGGGCGGAGGGTTTCGAAGATCCCACGCCTCCGCGGACCCACGAGCAGACCGGCGGCGACGCCTTCGAGCTCACCGAGGACGAACAGGGCCTGCGCTCCCCCATGGGCGCGACCGTCGTCTCGCTGGCCGCGCCCGGCACCGTGCTGGCCACCGGGGCGGAGGTCGCGGTGCTGGAGGCGATGAAGATGCAGCACGTGCTGCGCGCGAGCGAACCGCTGCGGGTGCTGCGGCACGCGGTCGCGCCGGGCGAGGTGGTCGATCCGCTCG
>NZ_JBSGBY010000208.1:0-12625 GCF_053601505.1 Nocardia sp. NPDC004722 | reverse complement strand
GGGAGCGGCGGCGGCCGGGGCGGCGGACGCGCCGCTGCCGCCGCCGAGCAGCGCGATCGGCTCACCGATCGCGACCGTGGTGCCGGGCTCGGCGATGATCGCCTCGAGGATGCCGTCCTCGTACGCCTCGAGCTCCATGAGCGCCTTGTCGGTCTCGATCTCGGCGAGGATCTCGCCCGCCTTGACCTGGTCGCCGACCTGCTTGAGCCAGGCCGAGACGACGCCCTCCTCCATGGTGTCGGAGAGCCGGGGCATGGTTACTTCAGACATGGTTCCTTCCGGTTCTCAGCGGCGCTTGCCGACGGCGGCAAGGGTTTCGAGGGCGGCCTTGTACAGCGACTCCGGCGACGGGAGCGCCAGCTTCTCGAGGGGCTTGGCGTAGGGCAGCGGAACCTCGGCCATGGCCACGCGGCGCACGGGGGCGTCGAGGTAGTCGAACGCGCCGTCGGAGATCGACGCCGCGACCTCCGCGCCGATGCCGTAGGTCAGCCAGTCGTCCTCGCCGATGACGGCGCAGCCGGTCTTCTTGACGGACTTGACGATGGTGTCGCGATCCAGCGGGCGCAGGCTGCGCAGGTCCACGACCTCCGCGGAAATGCCCTCGGCGGCCAGCTTCTCGGCGACCTGCAGGCACACGTTGGCCATGCGCGAGTAGCCGATCAGCGTGATGTCGGTGCCCTCGCGGGTGACCGCGGCCTTGCCGATCTCGGCGGCCGGAAGGTCCTCCGGCACTTCGCCCTTGGTGTTGTAGAGCGACAGGTTCTCCAGGAACAGCACCGGGTCGTCGTCCTCGATGGCGGCCTTCAGCAGCGCCTTCGCGTCGGCGGGGGTGCTGGGCGCGACGACCTTGAGGCCGGGCACGAACGCGTAGTACAGCTCGATGTTCTGCGAGTGCGTCGCGCCGAGCTGCTGGCCGCCGCCACCGGGGGTGCGGATGACCATCGGCACGGAGGTCTGACCGCCGAACATGCCGTAGATCTTGGCGGCGTGGTTGACGATCTGATCCAGCGCCAGCAGCGAGAAGTTGATCGTCATGATCTCGACGACCGGGCGCAGGCCCAGCATGGCGGCGCCGATGGCGGCGCCGACGAAACCTTCTTCGGCGATCGGGGTGTCGCGCACCCGCTTCTCACCGAACTCCTGCAGCAAGCCGGCGGTGATCTTGTAGGAGCCTTCGAAAACGCCGATCTCTTCTCCGATGAGGAAGACATCGTCGTCGCGCTGCATCTCCTCGCGGAGGGTCTCGCGCAGCGCTTCACGGTAGGTCATGACAGCCACGGTGATGTCCTTAGGTGAAGAGCGGATCGCCGGGCAGGCGACGGGAATCGCCCGCGACCGGGGTCGCGTAGTTGTAATCGAACAGGGTCGCCGGGTCCGGGTGCGGGGACGAGTCGGCGAAATCGACGGCCTCGACGACGCGGGCCTTCACGTCGGCCTCGATGGCGGCGGCCGAATCCTCGCTCAGCACACCGGCTTCCAGCAGCCGGTCGTGCCACAGCACGATCGGGTCGTGGGCGACCGCGGTGGAGACGGCGTCTTCGGCGCGGTACTTGGCCGGGTCGACGACCGAGTGGCCCTTGAGCCGGTAGGAGACGGCCTCGAGCAGGGCGGGCTTGCCCTCACGACGCGCGGTCTCGATCAGGTCGGAGGCGACCTCGCGCACGGCCAGCACGTCGGTGCCGTCCACGCGCTCACCGCGCATGCGGTAGGAGGAGGCGCGCTTCCACAGATCCGGTTCGGCGGAAGACTTCTCGACGGTGGTGCCCATGCCGGTCTGGTTGTTGATCACCAGGAACACGACGGGCAGGTTCCACAGCGCCGCGATGTTCAGCGACTCGTGGAACGCGCCGATATTGGTGGTGCCCTCACCCATCTGGCACACCACGACGTCGTCGCCGCCGCGGTAGTCGATGGCCAGCGCCGCGCCGATGGCCAGCGGCACCTGGCCGCCGACGATCGCGTAGCCGCCGAGCAGGCGAGTCGCGGTGTCGTACATGTGCATCGACCCGCCCCAGCCCTTGGAGGTGCCGGTCGAGCGGCCGTACAGCTCGGCCATGACGCGGCCGGGCTCGATGCCCTTGGCCAGCGCGTACCCGTGCTCGCGGTAGTTGGTGAACAGGTAGTCGGTGGGACGCATGGCGCGGCCGACACCGACGACGGTGGCTTCCTCACCCAGGTTCAGGTGGCAGTAGCCGCCGATCTTGGCCTGCTGGTAGCCCTGCGCGGTGCGCTCCTCGAAACGCCGGATGAACAGCATCTCGGTGTAGAGCGACAGCAGGTCGTTGGCATCGGTGCCGCCGAAATCGGCTCCGCCGAGCAGGGTTTCGGTCTCGAGCGAGGCGGCTACGTCGGCGGCCTTCGGGGCTTTGCGCGCGGTCTTGCGCGGCGCGGTGGTCGTGGTCATGAGCGAACTCCTCAACGCTTCCGGGGCGGCGCGACGTGAACGGGCAGGCCCAGCCCGACCAGGGCGGCCTCCATCCCGATCTCGCCGAGGGTGGGGTGGGCGTGAATGGTCTCGGCCAGCTCGTCGAGGGTCGCCTCCAGCGAGATCGCCAGGGCCCCTTCGGTGATCAGGTCACTGGCCGACGGGCCGATGATGTGCACGCCGAGCACCTCGCCGTGCTGCTTACCGGCGACGATCTTCAGGAAGCCCTCCTGATCGCCGAACGACTTGGCCCGGCCCAGCGCCGCGAACGGGAACTTGGCGGCCACGATGTCGTGGCCCGCGGCCTTGGCGGCATCCTCGGTCAGACCGACGGAGGCGATCTCCGGGTGGGTGAAGGTCGCGGCCGGGATGACGTTGTAGTCGATGTGGGCCGCGATGCCCGCGATGGTGTCGGAGGCGACCAGGCCCTGGTGCGAGGCGACGTGCGCGAGCAGCGCCTTACCGGTCACGTCGCCGATGGCGTAGACGTGCTCGACACCGGTGCGCAGGTGCTCGTCGACCGGGATGAAACCCCTTGCGTCGGTGGCGATTCCGGCGACATCCAGGCCCAGTCCGGCCGTGTTGGGGCGGCGGCCGACGCCGACCAGCACCACATCGGCGGGCAGTTCCTGCGGCTTCGCGCCACCCACGGTGACATTCAGTCCGTTGTCGCCCTGCGCGATCCCGGTCACGGTCGCACCGGTCAGCACCTTGATGCCGCGCTTGGTGAACGAGCGCACCAGGGCGGTGCCGATCTCCTTGTCCTCCAACGGAACCAGGCGATCCTGCATCTCCACCACGGTGACGTCCGCACCGAACTCGTGGAACAGGTTGGCCCACTCCGCGCCCACGGCGCTACCGCCGATGACGACCAGGCGCTTGGGGACCTCGGTCAGACCGAACGCGCCGTCGGAGGTGATCACGCCGGGCAGATCCGCGCCCGGGATCGGGAGCGCGGCCGGGACCGAACCGGTCGCGACGATGACATCCTTCGCGCTCACCGTGCGGACGGCGTTCGCGGTCGGGGCGGCGGCGTAGCGCGGGCCGCCCTCGAAGATCGGCGACGGACCGGCTTCGACGACCTCGACCGTGGTCGGGCCGGTGAATCGCGCGTGACCCTCGATGATGGTCACGCCATTGGCCTTGAGCAGGCCCGCGACGCCATCGGTCAGTTCCTTGACGATGCCGTCCTTGCGACCCCGCACCGCGGCGTAGTCGAAGCGCAGGTTGTCGGCGTAGATGCCGAAGTCCGCGGCGTGCGCGACGGTGTGGAAGACCTCGGCGGAACGCAGCATCGCCTTGGTCGGGATGCAGCCCCAGTTCAGGCAGACCCCGCCCGGGCGTTCCTTCTCCACCAGGCCCACGTTCAGGCCCCGCTGAGCGGCCCGGATGGCGGCCACATAACCGCCCGGGCCGCCGCCGATCACCAATAGATCGAATTCCGGCACTCGTGGTGCTCCTCATCTCGATGTGCTTGCTGACCCGCCATCGGTTGTGATGCGAGTCATTCCGATCGAGTTTGTCGGTCACCAATTGCACAATCAATGCACTGGAAGCCCATATATGACAGAGTTCGACTGGGCGCAGCGCACAATTAGTACTCGCCGGTAGTGGGCGTACAGGGGCTTGTCAGCACGCCCCGAATAGGTCAATCTCGCGTGGTTCCAGGCAGTTCCAGCGCGGCCAGCGCGAGGGAAAGCTCCACGTAGGACCGCTGTCCCTCCAGCGGACGGCCGAGCAGCAGCGAGACGCGCTGCAACCGGTTGATCACCGTGTTGCGATGGCAGTGCAGGATCGGCGCGGCATTGGCCGCCGAGCAGTTCTCGGCCAGCCAGACCGCCAGCGTCCGCAGCAGAATGTCGCGCTCCTTGGACGGCAACTCCAGCACCGGGCCCAGGGCCCGGGTCACCAGCAGATCGGTGAGATCGGGGGAGCGCAGCAGCAGCGCCTCCGGATAGCGATCGTCCAGCGGCACCAGCAGGCCCTGCGGATCGCCGGACACGGTATCCAGCGCGAGCACCGCCAGGCCGTGCCCGGTATCGACGCCCGCCAGCCCCGCGACCGCGGGGGACACCCCGGCCCGGCCCCGGATCAGCGGCCGAATCTGTTGCAGCACAGTCGAACTCTCGCGATGTTCCAGCGACACCAGGCCGACTGTGGAATCCACGCGGTCGTGCCACACCGAACGGATACCCGAGACTCCCAGCGCGGCCTCCGCGCCCATGTGCAGCGGCGGGCCGCCCTCACCGCGCGCGACCACCACCAGATACGCGCCGTTCGGCGGCAGATTCAACTCCCGCCCGGCCCGCGCGGCGAAGGTGGCGTCGTGGGCGCGGCCCGCCAGCAGATCCTCGATCAGCGAATGGCGGCGGCGCTCGTCACTGCGCACCCGATCGAGTTCGGTGGTGCGGTAGGAGGCGACCAGCGCCGAGGACATGCCATCGACGACCGCCCACATCACCGAACCCACCTGCCGGATCTCGGTCGGGCCGATGTCATCGGCCTTGTCCAGCAGCGCTTCCCACACGATCTGACCGCCCAACCGGAACGTCCGCAGCATCGCCTCGAGCGGCACGCCCTGCTCGGCGCGGCGCTTGCCGATGGCCGCGGCCACATCGTCGCCGTCCGGATCCGGAGCCTGCCCGCCCAGCAGATCCAGAATCCGCGTCAGATACCGCTTGCAGCCGTCCCGCAGATCCGCGCGCGGCACCGCCGTGTAATCCGTCCACTCCGGATTGTCGGTCGCGATGGCCGCCATCAGCCGCTTGGTCAACTCCGGCACCTCGGCCTGGCACGCCGCGGCCAGCCGCTGCGTACCGAGCGTCGGTACCGGATGCCTGGGAGCCGCCATGCCCCTCAACCTACGCCGGGCCATCCGCGCTCCCGCCGCACCCGGTCGGCCCGTCGCCCAGCAGCACGTGGTCAGCGGGATTCGATGCTGCCGAGCACCGGTTTGATGTCCAGGATCGGGGTGCCGTCGATGGCTTCCAGTCCGGCCACGCCGAGGGTATCGCCGGTGACCGAGGTCAGGGTGACCTCGTGCAGGCCGATGGGATTCGGGCGGTCGGGGGAGCGGGTGGCGAAGACGCCCGTGGGGGTGCGGGTGCGGTCGCCGCGCGGATGGACCGCCAGGGTGTCGCGACGGCCCGCGTGCAGCCAGGTGAGCAGGATGACCCGCATGCCCGGTGTCAGATCGGCCGCGGCGGGCGCGAAATCGGGGTCCAGCAACACCTCGGCGGCGGGGGCGTCCTCATCGGGCTGGCGGGGCGCGCCGGCCCGGTCGGTGAGCGGCGAGCGGACCCACCCGACCGGGCGCACCTCGAAATACTCGGGGCTGCTGGGGAATTCCGAGGACAAGACAGATTCCTTCCATTCGGGCACGCGGCGAACATGCCGTGCCACCGCCAAGGAATCGTAAATCCGCAGCGGTGAATCTTGCGCCCGCAACGGGGATGCGATGTGCTGAATGAACAGTTGCCCGAAGGTGCCCATTGCTCCGGACGGTGCGCTGATATTCACGGAAGATTAACGGGCGCAAGGGCGCTCGATTGGCAGAATGGGTTGCCGGACAGCCAACGATTTCGAGGGGAGTGTCATGAACGCCATCGCGGCCCCGGTGTCGCACGCACCGATTCCGGTATTCGCCGGAATTTCGCGGCGGGTGCGGGAATTCCTTGCCCGGCAGGCATTCACACCCGCCGAAAATGATCGGCGATTGCTGGCCACCACCCCCCTCTGCGTGCTCGGTCCCGCCCCCACGCCCTGACGGCGGTCGGCCGAAAACCGGAAACCGCGGCGGTCGAACCAGTCGACACCGCCGCGGTTTCCGCTGATCGGACTGGGCGGCAGGATATTTCACGCCGCTTGTCATTCGACGGCGTATGATCGGCCACGATGGGCACCCGGGGTCAGAGCGAGCGCGTAGTGACAACCGACTGGGACGTGTTCGTTCACGCACTGGCCGGCTGCCTCGCGAGACTGCCCTCCCGCGCCACCCTCATCCTCGCCGCCAGCGGAAATCGCTACACGCAGATCCAGCAGTTCGACATCAAACTCACCATCGAACTCACCGGCGATTACTATCTCGCCGAACCGATTTCCGACGCCGCCGCCGAGCGATTACAAAGCCTCGGCTGGACCGCCCCCGACGCTCGCCACGACATCGAGAATTGGCAACGCACCCTCTTCTGCCCCATCCCCCGCAGCGACTTCGAAGACCTGGCCCGCTCGATCACCTTCGGCCTGCACGAAGCCCTCGGCATCCCCACCCCCGACGACCTCCACGCCACCGGCTGGTCCGACCCCAACGGCCACCTCGACCTCTCCGCGCTAGCCGCCATGACCGGCCGCCCCAGCGCCTGAGCGAAATCGCGGTATTCCAGGCATCCGGGTCCGCGCGCCCAACCTCGCGGCCGCCGCCGAAACAGGTAGTCGACTACGCATTTGCCGGTCCGCACCACTTCCTACGCTGAGCGACAGCATGATTCGCGACACGAGGGAGCGTGCGATGATCACCGTCAGCCGCTACACCATGGCCACCGCCGCGCTCACCACGGTCTTGTTGACCGGCGGGCCCGCACCCGCTCATGCGGACAATACGACGATCACCCTCACGATCGACACGATAGAGCTGCTCGAACACCGCTACTCGACGAACTGCGACTACCGGCTCACCGGCATCGTCACGTCCCCGGCACCGGCCGAGCACTGGGTGATTCAGTTCTTCGACACCGTTCCTTACTCCTTCGATACCTATCCCACGATCTTCGACACCGGCAGCTCGGGCATGGCCACCGTGCGCTGGCGGCCCTTGTCCCCGGGCACCCATCAGCTCACCGCCCGCACAGCCGCGGCCCTGTTCCCCCTCGACAGCGACCCCGTCACCGTGACGGTCACCGACACCCCTTGCTCCGACATCGTCAATCTCCCGCAGGTCCAGATCCCCAAACTCCCGCCGTTCCAGCAGATCCCCCGCCCGGGCCCACTCGACCCCGGCCCCCGCTAGCGCCACCGCGATGGTGATCACGCGGTGCCTGCCGCCCGGCAGCGGCAGGCACCGCGCGCCTCGGCGGGGTCAGCCCACCAGGTTGTGGTGCAGCTTCAGGATGGTCCCGGCGTCCAGGCCCAGCCCCTTGGACAGGTACTTGCCGAAATCGCCGTACTGCTGCTTCATTTGCGCGACAGCGATATCCAGGTACTCATTACTGACGATCTGCAAGGGAATGAGCAGATCCGGATTCTGCATGATCCCGGCCGCTTTCAGCTGCGCCCGCAACGCGGCGTCCGACGCGGCACGGTACTGATTCGACAGCAGGTAATCCTGACGCGCCACACTCTCGGGCACGCCCACCGCCTGCAACAGCACATACGTCATCCAGCCGGTGCGATCCTTACCCGAGGTGCAGTGGTACAGAACCGCCCCCGGCGCCGCCGCGACATCCTTGATCGTCTGCGCAAACTTCGCCGTCGCATCCGCGCTCAGGAAGCTGGTGTACGCGTTCTTCATGATCTGCTCGGCCTTACCGTCCCCGAGCAGCGCCTGCTGCTGCACCGGATCCTTCGACCCGATCGCCTGCGCCGTCTTCAAATAGATCCCCCCGTCATCGATGGGCCGCGACACCGCACTCACCCCCGCGGGCAACCTGTCCGCCCCCAAACCCTGCACCTCCGCAGCGGTCCGGAAGTCGACCACGGTCTGAATCCCCAGCGCCCCGACCTTCTGCACATCGGCATCGGTCAACTTGCCCAGCGCATCCGACCGAATCACTTTCCCCGACTCGGTCGGATCCCCGGTGTACGTGGCATACCCGCCGATATCCCGAACATTCACCGCCCCTTGCAGCGTGATCTGGGTGGCCTCCTGCCGCAGGGGAGCCGGCGCGGCCATCGCCGACACCGCGCCGAGCCCTGTCACGGTCGCGGCGATGACCGTCAGAAATGAAATACGAAGTCGTGCAAAATGTTTGGCTTTCACAGCCCCGGACGCTAGGTCGGCTTACGCCTTCGCCGCACACCTACCCACGGACCCTCCCGCCCACCGAACCACCCACCCCACTCAGTGGGACATCCACCGCTATTCGGCTTCGAGGATCTGCTTGAGCAACAACAGATCCTTCCGGTTCACCTGCCGCATAGCGGGTTCCATCAACGGGGTGGCGAAACGGGAGAAGCCGGTGGGCTCCCCACGATTACGCAGCGTCACCCGGGTTCCGCCGGCGGCGGTGTCCTCGAATGAATACGTGGTCTCCATCGGAAACGGCCCATCGGCGGTCCGCATCACCAAGCGCCGCCCGGCTTCGAACTCGACCACCTCATAGGTGTAGGCGAGCGACCGCCCGAGAAACTGTGCCCGAAACGCCATCCGCGACCCCACCCCCACCGGCCCGCCGGTCTCCACCTCCACCGCGGCGATATTCCGATACCACTCCGTGGCATTCGACGGGTCCATCACGAACCCCGCCACTCGATCCCGGGGCCGATCGATATCAATGCTGGTCACAACATCGACGGACATGCACCGATCGTAGTCGGCCGTGTCACCGCCCGCCCCGTGCGCTGACCCTGGTGCGCCGGGTCAGCCGACCAGGTTCTCGCGAAGGCGAGCGATCGTGGCGGGGGAGAGGGCGAGGCCCTCGGTGAGGTATCCGGTGAGGTCGCCGTACCGGTCGCGCAGCAGACCGACGGCGAGCTCGAGGTAGCGGTCGCTCACGGTCTGGAGCGGGATCAGCAGGTCCGGGTCGTCCATGTAACCGGACTGCTTCAAGTGGGCACGCGTGGCCGCGTCCGCGTCGGCGCGGAACTCGTTGGTGAGGAAATAGTCTTGGCGGGCAACGGGTTCCGGGACGCCGACGGCCTGCAAGACGATGTAGGCGAGCCAGCCGGTGCGATCCTTGCCCGCCGTGCAGTGGAACAGCACGGCGGCATCCGCGGCGGCCAGGTCCTCGACGGTCGCACCGAACTTGGCCAGGGTGTCGGGGGTGAAGAAACTGCGGTAGACGCCCTCCACGATGCGTTCGGCCGCGCCGTCGCCGAGCATGAGCTGTTGCGGGCCCGGCTCTTTGGACTGGATGGCCTCGGCCATCCGCAGGAACATGCCGGTGTCGTCGATGGGGCGCGAGATCAGGGGGACGCCGGGCGGGAGCACGTCCGCACCCATCGCCTCGATCTCCGCGGCGGTGCGGAAGTCGATCACCCGGCTCAGGGACAACTCGGCCAGGCGGCGGGTATCGGCCTCGGTCAGCTTCCCCAAGGCGTCGGAGCGAATCATCTTGCCCGACTTGACCCGAGCGCCTTCCCGCGTCACGTACCCGCCCAGATCACGGGTGTTCACCGCGCCTTCCAACACGATCCGCGCGGACGAACCCGGGGCGTGCGCTACCGGCGCATCGATTTCCACAGTCGCCACGCTAACCGCCGCCGAACCCGCCCGCCGATCACCGCCCACCCACCGGGACACCGACTCCGTGAACGGCCGAAGCCCCGGTCGCGAACGACCGGGGCTTCGGCTGAGATCCGTTGCGGAGCTTCGACTTAGACGTCGAAGTACAGCTCGAACTCGTAGGGGTGCGGCCGCAGGTTGACGGGCGCGATCTCCTGGGTGCGCTTGATGTCGATCCAGGTCTCGATCAGGTCCTCGGTGAACACGCCACCCTCGGTGAGGTAGTCGTGGTCTTCCTCGAGCTTGTCGATGACCGACGCCAGCGAGGTGGGGGCCTGCGGGATGTTCTTGGCCTCCTCGGGCGGCAGCTCGTAGAGGTCCTTGTCGACCGGAGCCAGCGGCTCGATCTTGCGCTTGATGCCGTCGATGCCGGCCATCAGCATGGCGGCGAAGGCCAGGTACGGGTTACCCGAGGAGTCCGGCGCGCGGAACTCGATGCGCTTGGCCTTCGGGTTGGAACCGGTCACCGGGATACGCACGGCAGCCGAGCGGTTGCGCTGCGAGTACACCAGGTTGATGGGGGCCTCGTAGCCCGGCACCAGACGGTGGTAGGAGTTCACGGTCGGGTTGGTGAACGCCAGCAGCGACGGGGCGTGGTGCAGGATGCCGCCGATGTAGTGACGCGCCAGATCCGACAGGCCCGCGTAACCGGCCTCGTCGTGGAACAGCGGCTTGCCGTCCTTCCACAGCGACTGGTGGGCGTGCATGCCCGAGCCGTTGTCGCCGAAGAGCGGCTTCGGCATGAAGGTAACGGTCTTACCCTCCTGCCACGCGGTGTTCTTCACGATGTACTTGAACAGCTGCAGGTCGTCAGCGGCGCCCAGCAGGGTGTTGAAGCGGTAGTTGATCTCGGCCTGACCGGCGGTGCCGACCTCGTGGTGGCCGCGCTCCAGCTCGAAGCCCGCGTTCTGCAGGTTGGTCGAGATCTTGTCGCGCAGGTCGACGTAGTGGTCGTACGGGGCGACCGGGAAGTAACCACCCTTGTTGCGGACCTTGTAACCACGGTTCGGGGTGCCGTCGGCGTTGTACTCCGCGCCGGTGTTCCAGGAACCGGAGATCGAGTCGATCTCGTAGAACGCGCCGTTCATCGCCGAGTCGTAGCGGATCGAGTCGAAGATGTAGAACTCCGCCTCGGCGCCGAAGTACGCGGTGTCCGCGATACCGGTCGAACGCAAGTACTCCTCGGCCTTACGCGCGATGTTGCGCGGGTCGCGGGAGTAGGCCTCGCGGGTGAACGGGTCGTGCACGAAGAAGTTCAGGTTCAGCGTCTTCGCGGCACGGAAGGGGTCGATCCGCGCGGTGCTGAAGTCGGGGAGCAGCAGCATGTCCGACTCGTCGATCGACTGGAAGCCGCGGACGGACGAACCGTCGAACGCGAGACCTTCCTCGGCGAGATCAGCGGTGAACGCCTTCGCCGGGATCGAGAAGTGCTGCTGCACACCGGGGAGGTCGGTGAACCGAACGTCGACGTATTCGACCTCCTCCTCCTTGATGTACTTGATGACCTCGTCGGCCGTGCTGAACGCCACTTAGTACTCCTTACGGATCGGTTCCCAGCCAGTGGTGACTGCATGGGTTCGTCGCGACCACACGGTATGGACGCGGTGTTTCCCTGCAATCAAGGCTGTGTTTCGCCAGTGTTACACGCACTGCTGGCCGGGGGTTCGGCGGTGCCCCCGGCCTCCCGAAGACGCCACAGCGGTCGCCGAGCAATGCTCGACCAGCACCGACATCCTGCCATTGAGCAGCCGGAACTGACTGTTAAGACTCTGAAAAGTTAGGGGCCTTGCCAACCGCGACCGGCCGATCGTGACAATCCTCACCGCCCCGCATCCACCCGGCAAATGGGTATGCCAGCCGATTGCGCACTCACCCGCAAGCGGACGAAACGGTGGGCCCGACCCATATATGAAAGCGCTCGCGCGAACCGACCGGCAGGGCTTCGAAAGCGGTCCGTGGGCGGCGCTTAAGCTGGGCGCATGGCACGCATTACCGGCTCATGGCTGTCCGGACCGAACGCCGAATCCGGAGACAACCCGGCCGGGGAGTATCAGGGGAAGGAACTGGGGCTGCCGCAATCCGGGGCGGGGGCGCTCGCGCCGTTCACGCGACGGGTGGTCGCGATCCTGGTGGACTGGTTCATCGCGATGGGGTTGGCCGCGATCATCGTGCGGCCGGATGCCACGAAGATCATTTCGAAGATGACGATTCCCAAGGGGCAGCAGCCGCCTTCGCACTTCGAGGTGATCACGCAGGCGCTGTCGACGCCGACGCTCGGGGTGTGGTTCGTGCTCGGGATCGCGGCGGTGACGTTGTTCGGGTTCACGCCGGGGCAGTACTTCCTGAAGTTGCGGGTCAGCCGGGTCGATGTGCAGGCGCCGGTCGGGTTCGTGCGGGCGCTGGCACGGCAGGTGATCCTGCTGTTCGTGATTCCCGCGCTGTTCACCGACTCCGACGGGCGTGGCATGCACGATCGCGCCACCGGCACCGCGCTGGTCTACAGCCGCTGAGAGCTGGCTCTCACCCCGGTCCGGGCCTCACGAAAACCTCACGCCCGTTGTTATGGAGTTTTCGCGCGGACCGATTCGAATGTATGAACTCGCGCCGAGTCGGCCCGGATTCCTGCCGTTACCTGCGATGCTGTTGGTTAAGCGTGTGGTGAGACGATGCGTGGCGAACATCGATGCCAAGGTGACCTCGGCATCGATCTTCTTGCCGCCCAGCGCGACTCGCTTCACGTCGTACTCGGTGGCGTTCCAGCC
>NZ_JBSGBY010000207.1:0-12629 GCF_053601505.1 Nocardia sp. NPDC004722 | reverse complement strand
GCGAATCGGTTCACGGTCTCGGTCACCCGCGCAACTCCCGTCCGGTCAGTTCCAGGAACACGTCTTCCAGTCGGCGCTGGTCGATGCGAATGTCGGTGGGCAGCACGTCGATTCGCGCGCACCAGGCGGTCATGGTGGCCAGCACCTGCGGGGTGATGTCGCCTTGCAGCAGGTAGGAGCCGGGCGCGGTCTCGCGCGGCGTGAACCCTTCCGGCAGTGCGGCTTCCAGCAGCGACAGGTCGAGTTTGGGTGGCGCGGTGAATGCCAGCCGTCCTTCGGCCCCGTGTGAGGTGACCTCGGCGGGCGTGCCCTGCGCGACCACGCGCCCGTGATCGATGATGACCAGCTGGTCGGCGAGCTGTTCGGCCTCGTCCATCATGTGCGTGGTGAGCAGCACGCTCACGCCGTCGCGGCGTAGCGCGTCGATGAGCTCCCACACCAGATGCCGTGCCTGCGCGTCCAATCCGGCGGTCGGCTCGTCGAGAAACACGATCTCGGGGCGGCCGACCAGCGCACAGGCCAGCGCCAGCCGCTGCTGCTGCCCGCCCGAGAGCCGCCGATAGGGCGTGCGCCGAGCGTCTTTGAGCCCGAGGGTGTCCAGCAGCCAGGCCGGGTCGAGGGGATTGGCGGAGTAGGAGGCGACGAGATCGAGCATCTCCCCGGCCTTGGAGCCGGGGTACGCGCCGCCGCCCTGCAACATCACGCCGATGCGCGGCCGCAGTTGATCGGAGTCGGCGATCGGGTCCAGGCCCAGCACCCGCACGCTCCCGGCGTCGGGGGTCACGAACCCCTCGCACATCTCGGTGGTGGTGGTCTTGCCCGCCCCGTTGGGGCCGAGCAGCGCCAGCACCTGCGCGCGTTCGATATCGAAGCTGATGCCGTCGACCGCGGTGGTCTCGCCGTAGCGTTTCACGACGCCGTCGACGTGTACGGCGGGTCCGGAGGCTGCGGTCACGATGAGACACCGTAGGGCGTGGGTCGCTGTGACGGAGCCGACACCCCCGGCTGATTGCGCCACGGCAGCACATTTCGGGTCAGGAAGATGAGGGTGAGGCCGACGATCACGGTGGCGATGGCGGATTCGACGATCTGGAAAACGTAGAAGTCGGCACCGCGCGGCATCACGATCATGCTCACCACGACGGACAGCACGACCGCCGGAACCCGGAAGGCCGGCCGGTTGGCCCAGGCGGCCAGCGGCACGATCGCCCACAGCAGATACCAGGGCTGCACCACCGGGAAGAACAGCACGATCGCGCCGAGCGAAACCCCCAGCGCGCCGATCGGATTCAGCCGTCCGGTCCAGGTGGCGATGAGCATGCGCACGGTGATGAACGCCGCGATCAGTTCCGCGATGGGCCGGGTGATGTCGAGCAGCGCGGTCGTGTGATCGCCCAATCCGAGCAACACGCCGCCGAATCCGGTGATGATCCCGATCGCGGTGGGCAGTGACAGGTAGCTGCGCACCGAGGTGGCGGCGCCGAGCGTATTCATCCACCCGAATCCGAGTCCGCTGGCACCGCTGATCAGCAAGGTGACGACCACGGCTATGCCGACGAGGACGGCCCCGGCTATCAGGACATCGCGTAATCGACCGCCCAGCCTTCGGGCCAGCGCCATACCCACGAACCCCAGCGACACCAGCGAAATAATCTTGATCGACGACGACAGCGTGATCACCACCGCGCCGAATACAAGCAGCGCCCAGGCTTTTCGATCGAACGGATGGATATCGTCGAGCGCCCGCATGCAGAATTCGACGCCCGCCACCATCAGCCCGAGCATGATCGCGTCATTGTGCACGCCGCCGACCAGGTGGAACAGCACCAGCGGATTGGCCGCCCCCAGCCACAGCGCGCTCACCGGCGCGACCCCGCAGCGTCGCGACAGTCGCGGCAGCGCCCACACGATCAACGCCACGCCCGCCAAGGCGAGCAGCCGATGCAGCCACACCCCGGCGATGATGTTGTCGCCCGCGATCGAGGAGATGCCGCGGCCCATCCACAGGAACAGCGGCCCGTAGGGCGCGGGCGTCTGCCGCCAGATATTGGGCACATTGTTGGTCAGCACATTGTCGAGCCCGAGCCCCTCGACCGGCCCGACCTTGTACGGGTCCAGCCCGCGCGCGGAGATCTCGCTCTGCGCCAGATAGGAATACACGTCGTTGCTGAACATGGGCGGCGCGACGCTGAGCGGGATGATCCACAGCAGCAGCGTGCGATCCATCTGCGAGCGCGTGAGCCGGTGGCGCGGATTGCCGCCCCAGCCGCCGATGGCGAAGCGGCCCAGCAGCAGCCAGGCCATCACCACCAGCACGGTCCCGATCATGCACATGGCCAGCGTCGAAGTGCCCGCGCGCGCGAAGAATCCGAGCACCCGCAGTCCGGAGGTCGGATTCTGGTGCACCGGTTGCGCGCCGACACCGAGCGCCGAAATGGCCATGATGACCGCGCCGGTCGCGCCCAGCAGCCGGATTCGCATCAGCTGCAGGGTTTCTCGCCGGTCCAGGCCCGGCACATCCTGATCCACGCTGTGCAGCACGGCGACGGTGTGGTCGGCAGCGGGGACGTCCAGGCCCAGGGCCCGGCGTCCTACTTCTATGACTCTGCGCCGTGCGCCTTCCACTACCGCCACAGCTGCGAAGCCTAGTCCGGGGGCGTGCCCGCGACGCCGATCGCATGGCCGTAGCGCGGGTTCGACGGTGTGCCCGATGGTTGCCGTGAGCCATTCCACATGGCCACAGATACCCCCAGGGGTATAGCCTTCAGATACCCCAGGGGGTATGGAAGGAAGTCAAATGCGAAGTACCACGGTCGGCGTCGCCGACGCCGCCGCGCACCCGGTCGCACCCGGCGGACTGCTGGGCAGGCTCGGAGCCTGGATGGTCGATCACGCCCGCTGGGTGTTCGGTTTCTGGTTGATCCTCTCGGTCGCCCTGGGTGCGGCCGCGCCCGCCGTGTTCAACTCCCTCGCGGGGGCGGGCTGGCAGGCCGACGGTTCGGAATCGGTGCGGGTGCGCGAACTCGCGCAAGAGCATTTCGGCGGGAACTCCGCGGCCGCCGTGCAGGTGGTGATCCACTCCGACACCGCGACCATGGACAGTCCCGCCGCGCAACGCCTGGTCACCGATATCAGCGCAATCCTGCGGGGCGACAGCCGATTCGGTGCGCTCGTCGCACCCACGCCGGGACAGTCGATCAGCCGCGACGGCCACACCGGCATCGTGCTGGCGGGCGCGAACGCGAGCACCGACGCCATGGTGGCCGCGGTGACCGATGTCGGCCCGCGACTACAGGCGCTGGGAACCGACGGATTCGAGGTCTATCCGACCGGGGCGTCGGCGCTGTGGAGCGACTTCAACAAGGCCAACCACGAGGCCATGATGAAGGCCGAGATGTTCTCCTGGCCGGTCACCCTGGCCATCATGGTGCTGGCCTTCGGCTCCCTCGTCGCGGCCGGACTGCCGCTGCTGCTGACGCTGACCGGTCTGATCGCCTCGGCGGGCGGCCTGGTGTTGCTGAACCATGTCACGCCGATCTCGGTCTGGGCCATGAACTTCGCGATGATGTTCGCCCTCGCGCTGGGCATCGACTACGCGCTGTTTGTGGTCTCGCGCTTCCGCGACGCCATTCGCGGCGACACCCCGCCACGCACGGCGGTCGCGGTCACCATGGCTACAGCCGGAAAGGCGGTGCTGCTCTCCGGCCTGACCGTGCTGGTCAGTCTGTCGGCGGTGCTGGTGGTGCCCGCGCCCGCGGTCCGGACCATGGCCGTCGGCATCATGTTCGCCGTCGCCTTCGTCCTGCTGGCGACCCTGACCCTGCTGCCCGCGGTGCTCGGCGCACTCGGCACCCGGGTGAACAAGGGTGCGTTGCCCTATGCCGCACGGCAGCAGCATCGTTCGCCGCTGTTCGCGGCATGGGGCAGGCTGCTGCACCGCCACCCGTGGCCGTTTGCCATCGGTTCGCTACTGGTTCTTGTCGGACTGGCCGCACCGGTGACGGGGCTCGAGGTCGCCATGCCTTCGATTCAGGTGGTGCCCGCCGATGCCGCCGTGCGGCAGGGTTACGAACTGGTCCAGCGCGAGTTCGGGCCGGGAGCGCCGGGCACGTTGCAGATCGTCGCTCCGGCCGCACAGGCTCAGGAGGCCGCGCGAATCGCCGCCTCGGACAGTCGAATCGCGATGGTCTCCCCACCGCAAGCCGCCGCCGACGGCAGCGACCTGGTCCTGATCCAGGCCACCCCGGCCGTCGACCCCTCCGATCCGGCGATGGGCGACCTCGTTCATTCACTGCGTTCCGCACTGCCGGGTGACGCCCTCGTGGGCGGTGCGGTCGCCGAAAACCTGGACTTGCAACAGGCTTTGAACGACTACCTGCCCCTGGTCGTCGGCATCATCCTGGTGCTCGGCTTCCTGCTCCTGCTGGTGGCCCTGCGCGCTCCGCTCATCGCCCTGCTCGGCGCGGGCGTCAGCCTGCTGTCCACCGCCGCCGCGTTCGGCGTCGCCAAGCTGATCTTCCAGGACGGTCACGGCGCTAGCCTGCTCGGCTTCACCCCGCAGGGCTTCCTGGACGGCTGGGGCCCGGTGTTCTTCTTCGCCATGATCTTCGCGATCGCCATGGACTACACGGTCTTCCTGCTGGCCACCGCGAAGGAACACTACGAGCGCTCGGGCGACCCGGCCGTCGCGCACATCGACGGCCTCGCCCACTCGGGCCGGGTGATCGCGGCCGCCGCGGCGGTCATGGTGGCGGTGTTCTTCACCTTCGCCCTGGCCGACCCGCTGCCGCCCAAGGAGATGGGCATCATCCTCGGCGTGGCCGTGCTGCTGGACGCGGTGCTCATCCGCCTGATCCTGCTGCCGGTGCTGCTGCGCCTGACCGGGCACGCCGCCTGGTGGTCGCCGGGCTGGCTGCGCAGGGTGCTGCCGGACGTCAGCTTTGGCCACTGACATACCCCTAGGGGTATAGTGAACTGCAATAACCCACGGAAGGAAGCCATCATGATCGGTGACGAAGACAGCATCGCCCAGGTCCTCAACCGCCTGCGCCGCGCCCACGGCCAGCTGGCCGGCGTCATTTCCATGATCGAGCAGGGCCGCGACTGCAAGGACGTTGTCACCCAGCTCGCGGCGGTCTCCCGCGCCATCGACCGCGCCGGTTTCAAGATCGTCGCCACCGGCCTGCGCGACTGCCTCAGCGGCGAGCAGGCCGAGAACTCCGAGCCGATGACCGTGGAGGAGCTCGAGAAGCTCTTCCTCGCCCTGGCCTGACCCGCGAAAGGAATGCCATGACCATGGCCCTGTCCGTCACCCTGCGCACCGATTTCGCCGATGCGGTGGCGCGCACCCGGAAAGCCCTGTCCGAGCAGGGTTTCGGGGTGCTCACCGAGATCGACGTGACCGCGACCATGAAGACGAAGCTGGACGCGGACATGGAGAACTACCTCATCCTGGGCGCTTGCAACCCGCCGCTGGCGCACGCCGCGCTCGGTGTGGACCGCCAGATCGGGATGCTGCTGCCGTGCAATGTGGTGGTGCGCAGCGACCCCGCGCAGGCGGGCACGGTCCTGGTCGAGGCGATGAATCCCGAGCTGATGGTGCAGGTCGCGGGTGATCCCGCGCTGCGCGAGGTCGCCGATGCCGCCGCGGCCAAGCTGCGCGCGGCGCTGACCACGCTCGGTTGATCCACTGCGCGAACACGATTCGCGCTGCCGCTGTCGGACCCCGCTCATACTCTGGATGGATGGTGTCCGATTCGAAACGGCGAATCGAGGTCGCCGCGGCCGGGCTACTCGCCCGGCACGGCTATCACGGATTCGGGCTGAAGAAGCTGAGTGAAGCGGCGGGGCTGCCGTATGGGTCGATCTACCACCACTTTCCGGGCGGGAAGGAGGAGATCGCGGTCTCGGCCATCACCGGCACCGGGGTGCTGGTGGGCCGCATGATCCGGCAGGCCCCCGGGGATGTGTTCGGCACGGCGGCGACCCTGTTCGATTTCATGGCAGCCAAACTCGCCGACACCGATTGGACCGACGGCTGTCCGGTCGGCACGCCCGCCCTCGATGGCGGCAGCGATGTCGAATCCGTGCGCACCGCCTGCGTTTCGGCCTTCGACGCGATGGCGCACGGGTTCGCGGAGATGCTCACCGAGCTGGGTATGGAGCCGGGGGAGGCGCGGGGGCTGGCCACCACGGTGGTCGCCGCCTACGAGGGCGCGACGATTCTGGCGCGGGTGCGCCGCAGTGACGAGCCGTTGCACACGGTCGCGGCGGCCATGGCCCGGCTGATCCGGCTGAGTCTCGCGGAAGTCGCTGCCGCCGAGGCCAATTCACCCTAGGGTGGGTTGACTAGAAAGAACGTTCTAGCAAGGATCGGAGGATGAAGCGACTCGTACTCGACGGACCGAACGCTCTGCACTGGGAGGACGCCGCCGAACCCGCCCTCGGCGGCCCGGAGCAGGCACTCGTCCGGCCGATCGCCGTGGCCACCTGCGATATCGATCCCGCCATCCTGCAAGGCAGATTCCCCTTGCCCGGGCCTTACGCCTTCGGTCACGAGGGCGTGGCCGAGGTCATCGCCGTCGGTGACGCGGTGACCGCGATACGCCCCGGCGACCGGGTCGTGGTCCCCTTCCAAATCTCCTGCGGCAGTTGCGATTCCTGTCGCCGCGGCCGCACCGGCAACTGCGCCAGCCACCCCCTCATGTCGAGTTACGGCCTGGGCCCGATGGGCGGCCTGGAGTGGGGCGGCTTCTGGTCGGATCTGGTCGTCGTCCCGCACGCGGACGCCATGCTCGTGCCGCTGCCGTCCGGTGTCGATCCCGCCACCGTGGCCAGTGCCAGTGACAATATCGCCGACGCCTACCGCACGGTGGCCCCGCATCTTTCGACCGATCCGGGCGCGGAGGTGCTCGTCCTCGGTGGCCAGGCCGCGGCCTCCATCGGCCTGTACGCGGCGGGCCTGGCGGTCGCTCTGGGCTCGGCGCGCACGGTGTATCTCGACACCGATCCCGAAAGACTGGCCCTCGCAGCGAAACTCGGTGCCGAACCGATCGAGGGCAAGCCGACCGAGCGAGTCGGGCGCTTCCCGGTCACGGTGGAAGCCGCGGGCGGCGCGAAGGCCCTGGTCGCCGCGATCCGCGCCACCGCCAACGACGGCTACTGCACCAGCGTCAGCGTCCAGACCCAGGACGTCGCGCTCCCGATGCTCGAAATGTATTCGCGCTGCTGCACTTTCCACACCGGCCGCGCGCATGCCCGCCCGACCATCCCGCACATCCTCGACCTGGTCGCCACCGGCCGCTTCGACCCCAGCCTGGTCACCACCCGCACCGTCGCCTGGGACGATTCCATCGACGCCCTCCTCGAAGGCCCTGTGAAACTCGTCGCCACCCGCTGAACCCGATCGCCCAGCGTTGAACGTCGCCGTGCGGCGCGCCCCGATGGCAGCATGGCGAAGCGACGTGCGCAGGTGGAGGCGGCGTCGCCGGCCGCGGAGACTGTCACCATGCGGTGAAGTCGGGGATCGTGACGGGTAGGTGTGCAAGCACTTCCGGGTCGGCGAGCACGTCGATGCGGAGGATCCGCTCACCGTCGACGGTGAACGCCATCACCGCGGGTGCCTCGCCGCGGGCTGCGACCAGTGCGCCGACCCGACCGTCCACGAGCACGACCGCGGCGAATTCGGCGCGGGTGGCGAACCCGGCCGCCAGCCGTGCAACCCGCGGCGCGCCCGCGACGGTGATCGCGGCGCGACCGGGCGCGGCGAACCGGTCCGCCGAGACCTCGACGTCCACGGACAGCAGTGCGAGCACCGCCGCGATGTCACCGGCGCGCACCGCTGCGAGGAAAGCTCGCACGATCCGGTGCTCGCGCAGCGTGTCCGGCCGCAGGTCGTCGGAGTCGGCGATCACTCGGTGCCGCGCCCGGCTGGCCAGCAGGCGGGCGGCGTTGGGGGAGCGGCGCAGGATCTCCGCGATCTCGTAGAACGGCACCTCGAACATGTCGTGCAGCACGAACGCCACGCGTTCGGCGGGGTGTAATCGATGCAGCAGCACCAGCACCGCGCGTTCCAGGTCCGCGCTCAGCACGGCCCGTTCTTCGGGGTCGCCGACGGTTGGGGCGTAGGGAAGTCGTTCGAGTACAACGGTTCCCAGCGGAAACTCGGGTCGTGTCCGACGTGTGCGCAGGACGTCGAGGCAGATGCGCGAGAGCGCGGTGGTCAGCCAGCCGTCGAGATTGCGGATGTCGTGCGGGTCGGTGCGGTGCCAGCGCAGCCAGGTCTCCTGCACCGCGTCCTCGGCCTCGCCGGAGGCGCCGAGCATTCGGAAGGCCAGGGCGGTGAGTCGTGCGCGCCGCCGTTCGAACTGTTCCGTCGCGGAACCCGAGTCGCTGTCTGACATATTTCGCGCCCGCCGAACGTCCCAGTGTCATGACTACTCACACCATCGTCACACGAATCGTTCCCGACCGCGTGGTCCTGTACTGGTCGGCGACCCTGCTGGTCGCGGCCGAACTGGTGGTCGGCGGCTGGTGGGACGTGGCCCGGCTCCCGATCGCCCGCGATGTCATCGTCCACCTGGGCTACCCCACCTACTTTCTGGTCATCCTCGGCACCTGGAAGTGGCTGGGCGCGCTCGCCCTGCTGGCCCCGCGTTTCCCCTTGGTGAAGGAATGGGCTTATGCCGGAACGTTCTTCGTCTACACCGGAGCCATCGCCTCGCACCTGACGACCGGATATATGCGCGGCGAGGTCGTGATCCTCACCGTCATGGCCCTGCTGACCGCGCTCTCCTGGGCCACCCGCCCACCGGACCGCCGCACCCGACCCGGCCAGCATCCGGACCCCGGCGGCAATCTCTCGGCACCTTTCTGGCAGAAATAGTGCATGGCTGTTCTACCGATCCTGATCTGTGGCGACCCTCGACTGAACACACCGGCCGTGCCCGTCACCGCATTCGACGCCGAGCTGGCGGGCTTCGTCGAGGACCTGTTCGAGACGAACACCGCCGCCCGCGGCGCGGGCCTGGCCGCCAACCAGATCGGCGATCCGCGTGCGGTTTTCGTCTACGATCTGCTGAATTCCGAAGGCCGTCAGCGCGGTTACGTCATCAATCCGGCGCTGGAGACCTCGGAGATCCCCGAGACGATGCCCGATCCGGACGACGACAGCGAAGGCTGCCTCTCGGTGCCGGGGGAGTGGTTCCCGACCGGGCGGGCCGATTGGGCGCGGGTCTCGGGCGTCGACATCCACAATCAGCCGGTTTCCGTGGAGGGCACCGGCTACCTGGCCCGCTGCCTGCAACACGAGACCGATCACCTGCTCGGCCACCTCTATCTGGACCGGCTCATCGGACGCAATCATCGCGCGGCGAAGCGGGCGATCAAGGCGCACGGCTGGACCGAACCCGGTCGCTCGTGGTTCCCGGGCCGCGATGTCGATCCCTTCCACGGGGAGAGGTCCTCGGACCCGTCCGCACGATAATCAGAAACACAAGCGCCTAAAATTCGGGGCGGGCGGCGGACCGTTCCCCTCACTACGGTGAGCCGGGCAACCGGAGCTCGAGGGGTACGTCATGCCGTTGCCGGAGATCGACGAGGCGGCGGCCGCGAATCAGGAGGCGTCGCAACGACGCTCGATTCCGCCGGTCGTGGTGTGGCTGGTCGCGGTGGCGGGGACCCTCGCCGGACTGCAATGGCTGGGCCAGGCGGTGATGAACCCGCGGGCGATGCTGCACCTGGAAGACCTCGACGCCTACCGCATCGCCGCCGACCGTGTGCTGCACGGGATCTCGGTGTACGACACCCCGCTGCATCCACAGGCGCGCAGCGGCTGGGACTTCGTCTACACCCCGTTCGCGGCCCTGCTGTTCGTGCCGCTGACGGCGCTGCACGGCGCGGTCTTCACCTGGTTCGGCGGCTTGGCGAACTTCGCGATGCTCACCGGCGCGGTGTGGGCATCCCTGTCGATCCTCGGCTACCGCCACGACCGCCGCCTGCTGATCGTGAGCCCCACCGCCGCGGGGCTGCTGCTGTTGTGCGAGCCGATCCGCTCGACCATGGCCTTCGGGCAGATCAACATCCTGCTCCTGCTGCTGGTGCTGGCCGATACCGCGCTGCCCGATTCCGCACGCGCCAAAGGTGTTTCGACCGGAATCGCGGCGGCCATCAAACTGACCCCGGCCTTCTTCCTCGTCTATCTGCTGCTGACCCGCCGCTACCGCGCGGCCGCCACCGCCACCGGCACCCTGCTGGCCACGATGGTGATCGGTCTGGCGGTGCTGCCACGTGATTCGCTCACCTTCTGGGGTGGCGCGTTCGCCGACTCCTCCCGCATCGGCGCACCCGAGACCCCGTACAACGAATCCCTGCGCGGCCTGCTCGCCCGCGCGCTCGGTGCGGGCGGCGCGATCCAGATCGTCTGGCTCGCAGCGGTTCTCGCCATTGCCGCGATCTGCCTGTGGCTGGCCCGCGAGCTCTCGGACTCCGGGCGTGAACTGCCCGCCGTGATCCTGTGCGGGTTGACCACCACCGTGGTCTCCCCGTTCAGCTGGATCCACCACTGGGTCTGGCTCGCACCACTGCTGATCTACCTGGCCCACCTCGCGACTCAGCACCGCTCACTCGCGTGGACCGTGACCGTCGCCGTGGTCTTCGTGCTCTGCTCGGGCGGCCTGTTCCTGCTCTTCGGCCTCCCGCGCGAGAGCGTCGTCGACCTCGCCGACCACGGCCCGTGGGCGCTGTTCGTCCACAACGCCTATGTGTGGCTGACCCTGGCGCTGTTCGCCGCGATCGCGTTCAGCCTGCGACGGATTCGCGGGCCGGGATGGCCGCTGCGGTCAGCTCCACCGACCGCACCCGATCCTCGATCCCCAGCGCGTGGTGCGCGGTGATCAACTCGTCGGCCCCCACCTCGGCGGCGAAATCTTCCAGGTACGACACCACTTCGGCGGACGTGCCGACCGCGGTGTAGGTGGTCATCTTGGCCAGGTGCTGCCCGTTGGGGGAGGCCAGGAACGCGTCGATCTCCTCGTCGGAGAACTCCATGTCCTTGGTTCCGCGCTGAATGAACCGGCGCGTGCGCTCGCGGTAGGAGACCGTCTTCTGCTCCTCGGCCACATCGTGATCCTCGGCGGCGAAGACGTTCACCCCCGCGATCACGTACGGCTCGGCCAGCTGCTGCGACGGCTTGAACCGGTCACGGTATTCGCGTACCGCCTGATACAGGGCGTCGGGCGCGAAGTGCGAGGCGAACGCGTACGGCAACCCCAGATGCGCGGCCAACTGCGCCCCGAACAGCGACGATCCCAGAATGTAGAGTGGCACAACACCTTCCGCCCGCGGCACCGCCTTCACCCCGGGAATCACCGAATCGCCGCTCAGATATCCCTGCAACTCCAGCACATCCTGCGGGAACGTGTCCGCCGACGTGTGATCGCGCCGCAGCGCCCGCATGGTCTCCTGGCTGCTGCCCGGCGCACGACCCAGCCCCAGGTCGATGCGCCCCGGATACAGCGACTCGAGTGTCCCGAACTGCTCGGCGATCACCAGCGGTGAGTGATTGGGCAGCATGATCCCGCCCGCCCCCAACCGGATCGACTCGGTCTGCCCGGCCACATACCCGATCAGCACACTCGTCGCGCTGGACGCGATCGACCCCATATTGTGGTGCTCGGCGTACCAAACCCGCTCGTATCCACTGCGTTCCGCCGCCCGCGCCAGCTCGACACTGTTGTGGAAGCTGTCGCGCGCGGTCTGGCCGGGCGCGATGGTGGCGAGATCGAGGACGGACAGTGCGACGGGCATGCTGGCACCGGCTTTCATGGATCGGCTGTCATGGTCTGAGGGGCGGGCGTGCTGACACCCGCCCTTCATGTAATTCGATCAGTGTCGAACTTATGCCCCGCGGACCCGCATCGGTTGGTGGCGACCGCCCGGCTACCGGAAATCCTCGACATGCTCGACGGACCACTCCCGGATATCGCGGGCCGGTCGCCCGGTGAACTCGGCGACCGTGTCGGTGATCAACTCCGAGCGCGGCCGGAATTCGGTCATCGACACCAGCGACTCGATCTGCCGCTCGGGCAGTCCGGCCGCCCTCATCGTCTCCCGGGCCACCTCGACCGGCAGCACCTCGAAGCGCAGCGACCGTCCCAGCGCGGCCCCGATCGCCGCGACCCGTTCCGCGCGCCCGATCACCTGCGGCCCGGTCACCAGGTAGGTGCGCCCGAGATGACCGGGTTCGGTGAGCACCCTGACCGCCACCGCCGCGACATCGCCCTCGTCCACCACCGCGCTCGGGGCCACCTCGGTCGCGCGCACCACGTCACCCGCCCGAACCTGCCGCGCCAAGCTCAGCGAGTTGGAGGCGAGGGCATCGGCCCGCACCACCGTCCACTCCGTCGTGGCCGCCGCGACCAGCGCCTCCATCTCCGCGTGCAGCAGCGGTATCAGATCCGATTGCGGCCCAGCGTCATTCACGGCGGTCGACGACAGATAAACCACTGTCCGCCCGGGTGCGGCCAGCGCATTCAATACCTCCACCGCTCCCTCGGTGTCGTGGAACGGCCACGCGGACAGCACCAGCACCGGCAGCCGCCACCAGTGCTCGAGCGAGCTGGGCACGATGG
>NZ_JBSGBY010000206.1:0-12655 GCF_053601505.1 Nocardia sp. NPDC004722 | reverse complement strand
GAGGTTTCCTGCAGCAGATTCTCCACCGTGATCGCGCGATGTTCGGCATCGCCGACACCCGGCGGCAGATAACGGTCCAGGGGCGCGTCGATATCGAGTGCGCCTTGATCCCAGGCAATTCCGGCGAGCAGTGACACGACGCTCTTGGTCACGCTCCACACATTCCACGGCACGCCACCGGTTTCGGCATTGAAGGGCCCCTCGCCGATCAGGCAGTTGTGTCGAAAGACCTGCACATTCAACCGGTTTCGGGAGGCGGCGAAGGCCAGTGCGTCGGCCAGTCCGCCGGAATCCACCCCCGCCTCCTCGGGCGCCGCCCGCTGGAAATCCCGCCCGGACGGTTCGGCGCAACGCATCGGACCCGGCGTCGCCCCCGCGACACCGCCGATGATCACACTGCCCGTCATGAAGACCACCGCCATCGCGCCGGCCAACCCCCTGCGCATGCGCCGCATGCGTTTCAGGCTAGCCCGGACCACCGGCGAAACCGCGGAACGCCGCCAGACGGGGGTGACTGGCGGCGTCCGCTCGCGGACAGCTGCCGCGAAGAAAGCGCTGACGCCCAACAAGCGCCTCTCGGCGAGTGGTCGCTCGTAGCGACGAAGGGTGCGGCCCGGGGCTGTTCCGACGCCAGCGAATCTGATCAACCGGCCGCCCGGCGGATCTATTCCGATCGGTTCGATGTGATCTGGGCAACGGTCGCCGGGAGGTGTCCGGTGTCACCCGTAGCGTTTAGCATTCGCCTCAGAACCGCGCACTTTCTCTGGGGGAGCTTTGACCGACGATCCGGTGATCACCAACCTGTTGACCGTGCTCGACACCAATCCCGAGCTGTTGCCGGTGCGGATCAGTGTGATCGAGTTGCTGGCCGCCAAGGGCAGGCATGCCGAGGCGCTCGCGCAGTGCGCCACGGCGTTGGCCCAGGATCCGGCCAACGAGCAGGTGACGGCGCTGCTGCGGCGGAGTACCGCGGCGTTGGCCGGGCCGGTGGCCGCTGTCGAGGAATCCGTCGCGGCGGCACCGGCTTCCGATGCGGCCCGGGAATCCCAGGCCCGGGAATCCCAGTCCTCCGGCTACGACTGGGATGCCGCCGAGGAACAGGTCGGCGACATCATCCAGCCGGCCTTCGTGAACGACAAGTCCGAGGTCTACGTCGAGGGTGATGTCGGGCTGTTCGAGAAGCCCAAGCTCACCCTCGCCGATGTCGGCGGCATGGAGCAGGTCAAACAGCAGCTGGAGTTGTCGCTGCTGGGTCCGGTGCGAAATCCGGAACTGGCCAAGGCGTTCGGCACCAGTGCCCGCGGCGGCCTGCTGCTCTACGGCCCGCCGGGTTGTGGCAAGACCTTCGTGGCCTCGGCGGTCGCGGGCGAGCTGGGCGCGAACTTCTACGCCATCGAGATCGCCGACATCCTGAACTGGTACACCGGCCGCAGCGAATACAACCTCAAACAGGTCTTCCGCACCGCCCGCCGCAAGGCCCCGTGCGTTCTGTTCTTCGACGAGATCGATGCCCTCGGCCACAAGCGCAGCCACCTCTCGGGTTCCAGTTCCCTGCGCTCCACGGTCAATCAGCTGCTCACCGAGATGGATTCGATGACCAGCGACAACGAGGGCGTCTACATCATCGGCGCGACGAACCACCCCTGGGACGTGGACGTCGCCCTGCGCCGCCCCGGCCGCTTCGACCGCATGGTCCTGGTAGCCCTCCCCGACACCGAGGCTCGCATCTCGATCCTCCGCCACCACCTGAAGGATCGCCCGATCGAGGGCATCGACCTCACCACGGTGGCAGCCCGCACCGAGAACTACTCCGGCGCGGATCTCGCCCAAATCTGCAAATCCGCAACCCAACTCGCCATGGCCGACTCCATCCGCACCGGCACCGTCCGCCCCGTCCGGATGGACGACATCGCCGCGGCCCTCACCCAAACCCGCCCCAGCACCGGCGCCTGGTTCGAATCCGCCCGCAACGTAGTCGAATTCGCCAACAACGACGGCAGCTACGACGAACTCGCCGCCTACATGCGCGCCCGCAAAGACCGATGAGCCGCCCCGAACCTGGCATGTGATTCCGAGTAGTAGGGGCAAGTGAGCGAGAAGATCGAGAAGGCGCGGATTCTGGCGGATCTGGGCCGGTACGACGGGGCCCGGGAGATGCTGGCGGAGGTGCTGGCGAGCGAGCCGGAGAACGCCGCGGCCCTGGCGGATATGGCCAATGTGGCCTATCGGATGGGCGAATACGGCCGGGCACTGGAGTTTTCGGGGGCGGCGTTGCGGGTGACGCCGGACGACGTGTTCGTCTGGCGGGTGCGGGCGCTGTCGGAGTTGCAACTGGCTCGCGCCGGGAACGGGGAGGCCGCGGGGGAGCTGCGGGTGAAGGCGATCGCGGCGGCACGCCGCGCCGTCGAGCTGGATCCCGACAATGTGGATAACGTGCGGATTCTGGCCGCCACGCAACGGGATACCGATCCCGCCGCGGCGCTGGCGAATCTGGACAAGGCCCTGGAACTCGATCCCGACAATGTGCACGTCCACTCGCTGCGCGGGCTGACCCTGCGCCGAAATATCAAGGGCCCCGACGCCATGTCGCAGGCCGAGGCGGCCTTCCGCGAGGTGCTGCGCCTGGACCCGGAGAACTCCGAGGCCCTCTACGAACTCGCCCTGATCACCGTGGATCGCGGCGAAAGACAGCAGGGCGCAACCCAATTGCGCCGCGTCGCCGAACTCGACCCGACCTACGCCCCGGCCGTCCGCGACCAGCTGGCCCGCATGGCGAAACAGGACGAACTACAGGCCCGCCGCACGGCAGGCGACCCGTACGTGGACCGCCCGACGCCCGCCCCCGTACCGGCCCCCTCCTCTGGCCGCAGTTCCGGCGGTCGCCGCTTCGGCCGCATCGCCGCGGCTTTCGTGGCCCTGATCCTCATCCGCGGTGTAGCCGCCGCCTTCTCCCACGACTCCTCCACCCCCTCCCAGCACAACTACTACTCACCCCCACCAACCTTCCCCTCCTACCTCCAACACTTCACCATCCCTCCGATGCCCCCGATCCCCACCTGGCCCTCGAACTTCCCCACCTACCGCATACCCGCCCCTCCCACCCCGCGATGACAGGCAAGAAGGACGCGGTCGCGCACGACAAGATCGCGAAGGCGCGAGCGTTGATCGCCCTGCGCCGTTACCGCGACGCGCGCGAGCTGCTGGCCGAGGTGCTTGCGGCCGACCCGGACAACGCGACCGCACTGGCCGACATGGGCAAGGTCGCGCTGATGCTGGGTGACGGCGAGCGCGCGCTGGAATTCACCGCGGCCGCATTGCGACTGGCTCCGGAGAGCGCCTACATCTGGCGAGTCCGCGTCTATGCGGCCTTGCGAACCACCCTGGGCGAACGGGATCCCGCACTGCGGCGGGCGGCGACCGACCTTGCCCTCGAGGCCGCGCGCCGGGCGGTCGAACTCGACCCGCTCGCGTCCGAGAGCTTCCGGGTGCTGGCCGCGGCACAACGCGGCGACGATCCGCGGGCCGCGCTGGCGAGTATCGATCGCGCGGTCGAGATCGATCCGGAAAACGTTGTCGCGCACCAGATGCGCGCGGACATTCTGGGTGAGGACCTGGATCGCCGCGAGGAATCCGAGGCCGCGCTCCGCACCGTGCTGCGACTGGACCCGGAGAATGCCGCGGCACGGTTCGACCTGGCACTGCTCGACCTGGCCCGCGGCGACCGGGAAGCGGCGGTGCGGGGCTTGCGCGGGATCGGAGCGACGGACCCGCGCTGGGGCAATACGGTCCGCGCCCAGTTGCGGCTGATCGCCCTGCAGGATCGATTGGATGCCCTGGCCAGACGCAATCCTGCGGCGGTCCGGCTGGTCCGGCGTTATCCACGTCTCGCCGACTTCCTGGCCCACCTGCTGCCGGGCTGACTGTATACATCTTTGTTTACTCAGACCCGGCTCAGTTTTCTTGACTAGTTCCAGAAAACTCGGCAGGCTCGAACCCATGACCAAGGCGACCACCACCAATTCCGGCGCCCCGGTGCCCAGCGACAACGAATCGCTCACCGCGGGCACCCAGGGCCCGATCCTGCTGCACGATCACTATCTGATCGAGAAGCTTGCCCACTTCAACCGCGAGCGGGTTCCGGAGCGCGTGGTGCACGCCAAGGGTTCGGGCGCGTTCGGCGAACTGGTGGTGACCGGCGATGTGAGCCGCTACACCAAGGCCGCGCTGTTCCAGCCGGGCACCCGCACCGAGTCGCTGGTGCGTTTCTCCACCGTCGCCGGTGAGCAGGGCAGCCCCGACACCTGGCGCGACCCGCGCGGTTTCGCGGTGAAGTTCTACACCACCGAGGGCAACTACGACATCGTCGGCAACAACACCCCGGTGTTCTTCATCAAGGACCCGATCAAGTTCCCCGACTTCATCCACTCGCAGAAGCGCCTGCCGGGCTCGGGCCTGCGCGACGCGCACATGCAGTGGGACTTCTGGACCCTGCGTCCCGAGACCGCCCACCAGGTGACCTGGCTGATGGGCGACCGCGGCATCCCGGCCACCCTGCGCCACATGGACGGCTTCGGCTCGCACACCTACCAGTGGATCAACGAAGCGGGCGAGCGCTTCTGGGTGAAGTACCACTTCAAGACCGACCAGGGCATCCAGACCCTGACCCAGGCCGAGGCCGACGAGCTGGCCGGTAAGGACGCCGACTTCCACCGTCGCGACCTGTACGAGGCCATCGAGCGCGGCGATCACCCGAGCTGGACCCTGAAGGTCCAGATCATGCCGGTCGCCGAGGCGGAGAACTACCGCTTCAACCCGTTCGACCTGACCAAGGTCTGGTCGCAGCAGGACTACCCGCTCATCGAGGTCGGCCGCTGGACCCTGAACCGCAACCCCGCGAACTACTTCGTGGACATCGAGCAGGCCGCCTTCGCGCCCTCGAACGTGGTTCCGGGCATTGCCTTCTCGCCGGACAAGATGCTGCTGGGCCGCGTGTTCGCCTACGCCGACGCGCACCGCTACCGCATCGGCGCCAACCACGCGCAGTTGCCGCCGAACCGGGCCAAGGCCGCGCAGGTGAACTCGTACTCGCAGGACGGCCAGATGCGGTTCTCGCACAACGCCGCCAGCGTTCCGGTGTACGCGCCCAACTCCTTCGGCGGCGCGCACGCCGACCAGGCCCGCGCCATCGACGACGGCGCGTGGGCGTTCGACGCGACCATGACCCGTGCCGGGTACATCACCCACCGCGAGGACAACGACTTCGCGCAGGCCGGGACCCTGGTCCGCGAGGTCATGGACGACGCACAGCGGGATCGCCTGGTGGCCAACGTCTCCGGCCACATCCTCGGTGGCGTGCGTGAGCCCATCCTGAGCCGCGTGTTCGACTACTGGAAGAGCGTCGACGCCGATCTCGGCAAGCGCATCGAGGTGGCCGTTCGCGAGCAGCTCGCGTAAACAGCACCCCCGCACGGACCCGCATCGCCCTCGGCGTTGCGGGTCTTTGCCATGATGGGGTCGAAACGCCGCGGCGACGAGGAGGTCCGATGCGCATCGGAGAGCTGAGCAAGGCCAGTGGCGTGTCCACCCCGACGATCAAGTACTACGTCCGGGAGGGCCTGCTGCCCAAGGGGGAGTCGACCGGCCCGAACCAGGCGCAGTACGACGACGCCCACCTGCGCCGCCTGCACCTGATCCGCGCCCTGATCGATGTCGGCGGCCTGTCTATCGCCTCGGCCCGCGATGTGATCGCCGCCCTGGACGATCCGGATCTCGGCACACACAAGATCCTCGGCGCGGCCCAGCACACCGCCACCCGCTCGATCGCCTTCTGCGACGCGGAATCCCGCACCGCCGCCCTGGCCGAGGTGCGGGCCATGTTGGACCGCCTGGGCTGGCGGGTCGGCCGCGACAATCCGGCGGTGCACACGGCGGCGGAGGTGATCGGCGCGCTGCGGCAGCTCGGCCACGGCGATATCGCCGACCGCGTCGAGGAGTACGCCCGCGCGGTGGAACCCATTGCGGAGCTGGACATGTCGGTGCTGGCGCAGCGCGAGGACATCGACAGCATGGCCGAGACCGTGGTGGTCGGCAATGTGCTCGGCGACGAATTGATCAGCGCCCTGCGTCATCTCGCCCAGACCGACCGCTCAGCCGAATTCTTCAGTACCGCGCGAGAATCGAATCCGTGAGTCGCTCGGCCACCGCGTCGTCGATGGGCGCGTGCCCGAGGAAGAAGCGGTACCAGAACACCCCGTAGAACTCGTCGACCATCAACCCCAGATCCGCGTCCGCCAGAATCTCCCCGCGCTGCTGCCCCCGCGCCAGCACCGCGTGCACCGCGTCCCGCCGTTGCGCGGTGAAGGTCTGCAACAGTTCGGCCAGATGCGGATCCTGCGCCGACTCGCGCAGTAGCGTGCGCAGCGCGGGCGCGGTCGAAGGTTCCTGCGCCCCACGGAATGTCGCCGCGATGATGGCGTGCAGATCCGCCCGCACCGACCCGGTGTCGGGCGTCGGCACCTGGAGTCGCGACCGCTCGGTGAGCGCGTCCAGCAGCAGCGCGCCCTTCGACGGCCACCACCGGTAGACGGTCTGCTTGCCCACCCCGGCCGCCCGCGCGATGGCGTCGATGGTCACCGCCGCGCCTTCGGATTCGCCGAGCAGCCGCAGGGCCGCGTCGAGGATGGCCTGGTGGGTGGCCTCGTTGCGGCGTCGCCCGGTGTGCGGTCGTTCGTGAGACACACATCACTCCTTTGTCGAGACTAAAAGTCTCGGTTTCCGCGTTGTCGAGACTGTCAGTTCCGTAAGAATAGACGGACAGCGACAGAGAGGTTTTCCGACATGAGCACAACACCGCGCGTCGTCGTCATGGGTGGCAGCTCCGGCATCGGCGAGGCCACCGCCACCGCCTTCGCCACCGATGGCGCGGAGGTCATCATCACCGGACGCGGCCGCGACAAGCTCGACGCCGCCATCGCACGCATCGGCGGCAAGACCACCGGCTACGCGCTCGACGCCACCAGTCAGACCGAGATCGACACCTTCTTCGCGCAGGCCGGGACCATCGACCATCTGGTCATCGCGGTCAGCGGCTCGGCGGGCAGCGGCCCCTTCGTGGACCTCGATCTCGACCAGCTCGCCGCCGGTTTCGACGGCAAGTTCTGGCCCCAGGTCCGCATCCTGAAAGCCGCACTCCCGCACATGGATCCGAACGGCTCGGTCACTTTGATCACCGCCGGTTCGTCCCGCTCGGCCTTCCCCGGCACCGCGGGCCTGGCCGCCATCAACGGCGCGCTCGACGCCATGGTCCCGCCGCTGGCGGTCGAACTCGCGCCGCTGCGCATCAATGCCGTCTCCCCGGGCGTCATCGACACCCCGTGGTGGGACCGGGTTCCCGAGGAGCAGCGCCGCGCCCTGTTCGACGGCCTGGTGGCCACCACTCCGGTGGGTCGCGTCGGCCGTCCCGAGGACATCGCGCGCGCCATCCACATGCTGGCCACCAACGGCTTCATCACCGGCGTCGTGCTCGACGCCAACGGCGGAACCAGCCTGGCGACGGGCCGCTGATCCCGGATCAGTCTGTGCGGCCGGTCATTTCCCGGCCGCACGACTGCGCCGGAACTCCAGTCCGTCCAGGATGAGCCCGAGCTCGGAGTCGAAGAAATCGGCCCTGGCCTGGGTGGGATCGAGTTCCCGGTAGACGTCGTAGCGCTTCGCGACGTGCGGATAGCCCTGTACCGCCTGTAGCGACATGGACATCATCCGGTCGTACCATTCCTTTTCGCTCAGCCCGCTGCGGGAAACGCTGGTGAGCATGGCGGTTTCGGGGCTGGTGGAGCCGATGACGAAGGCCCAGATGGCATTCGAGGCGCGATCGGCTTCCGTGTCGTCGAAGCCCGCCGCCTCGAGGATCGCGAGCATGGTGTTCGACAGGTGCATGAGATTTGGCCCGAGGTAGGCGAGTCCGGCTCCGGTCATGGCGATGCTCATCCAGGGGTGGCGCAGGATGGTGTCGCGGATATCGCGCGCCATGGCGAGCAGATCGGCGGACCAGTTCTCCGCCACGATGTCGGCGGGCACCGAAACCTCGCCGAACGCCGTGTCGATCACCAGCTCCACGATCTCGTCCTTGTTGGCGACGTGGGTGTAGAGCGAGGTGGCCCCGGCATTGAGGCGGCTGCCCAGCTTGCGCATGCTCAGCGCGTCGTAGCCCTCGGTATCGAGCAGGGCGAGCGCTTCGGTCACGATGTGTTCCCGGCTCAGCGCGGGTTGTTCCCGCCGCTGTCGTTCCGGCCGGGTCCACACCGACGAGAACTCCTGCGCATTGGCCGCCATGGCTCTTCCTCCTTCGTCTGCGGAACAGCATAAACCCAGCTAGAACGCCGTTCGTCCCTCCGTACACCGTTCCCCCTTGCGAACACTGTACGGCGACCGTACAGTGTTCGACAACGCCGCACAGTGTGCGGACAAGCTTCTCGAAGGGGACTTGAAATGACTGCCGAAAATGTGACCGAGGCGCTGACATCGCCTGCGGCGCAGCGCAATCCGAAGCGCTGGCTGATCCTGGTCGTACTCTGCCTGAGCTCGCTGGTGCTGGTGATCGACAATATGATCCTCACCGTCGCCCTGCCGCAGATCGCGACCGACCTGCATGCCGGGCCGCAGGCCCTGCAGTGGGTGCTCGACTCCTACATCCTGGTCTTCGCGGGCCTGCTGCTCACCACCGGCAGCCTCTCCGACCGCTTCGGCCGCAGGCTGGTGATGGTGCTGGGCCTGGTGCTCTTCGGCGCGGCCTCACTACTGGCCGCGTACGCCACCACCTCGGGCATGCTGATCACCGGCCGGGTGGTCATGGCGATCGGCGGCGCGCTCATCATGCCGAGCACGCTGTCCATCCTGATCACCGTGTTCGACGAACAGGAGCGCCCGAAGGCGATCGCCGCCTGGAGCAGTGTCGCCATGATCGGCATGGTCGGCGGCCCGGTGCTGGGCGGTGTCATGCTCGAGCACTTCTGGTGGGGCGCTGTGTTCTTGATCAATGTGCCGATCGCCGCGGTGGCCATCGTGGCCGCGCTGTCCCTCATGCCCGAGTCCAAAGGTCCCGCGCGTCCGACCGATCTGCCAGGCATGGCGTTGTCCGTGGTAGGCACGGTGGCGCTGGTGTGGAGCATCATCGAGTTCCCGACCAAGGGCCTTGCCGGAACCTGGATTTCGATGGTGACGGCCGCGGTCTTCCTGGTGGCCTTCATGATTCGTGAGGTGAAGGCGGAGCACCCGATGGTGCCGCTGCAGCTGTTCCGCAACAAGATCTTCACCGGGTCCAGCTTCTCGCTGGTGCTGGTCACCTTCGCCAATGCCGGTCTGCTCCTGCTGCTGACCCAGTACCTGCAGTTCGTGCTCGGCTATACGCCGGTCAAGACCGCCCTGGCCTTCACCCCGCTGGCCTTCGCCGCCCTGATCGCCCAGGGTGCGGGTGCCGGGCTGGTGCAGAAGTTCGGTGTTCGCCCGCTGACCCTGGCCGGCATGCTGGTGCTGGCCGTCGGCTCGGGTGCGCTGGCCGCCCTGGACACCGACTCAGGTTTCTGGTCCGCGGCTTTGGCCATGGCCCTGGTCGGAGCGGGCGCCGGTCTAGCCATGCCCGCCGCGATCGGCGCGCTGATGGGCGCTATCCCGCCGGAGCAAGCCGGTGTCGGCTCGGCCCTGAACGACACCATCCAGCAGACCGGTGGCGCGCTGGGCGTGGCCGTACTGGGTGCGGTGCTCGCTGGAACCTACACCGGCAGAATGCCTTCCGATGCTCCGGCGGCCGCCCGCGACAGCATCGCGGGAGCCTTCGCCACGGGTGACAGCACGCTGTTGACCGCGGCCCGTGACGCCTTCACCCACGCCATGTCGGTGACTTTCCTGGCGGGTGGCGCGGCAGTGCTGGCCGCCACGGTGATCGCCTTCTTCCTGATGAAGGGCGCGAAGTCGGCACCGGAAGACGCACCGACCGAATCGGAACTGGTCGAAGTCCGGTAGCGACAATGCGACTGTGCCCCCGGCGAAATGCCGGGGGCACAGTCATTTGCGTTATGCCTGCTTGTCCTTGGCCTGCGTGGCCACCCCGGCCACCGCCACCAGCACCCCGAGGACGCCGAGCCCGATTCCGAACCCCGGCTGCATGTCGTCCGCCCACGCCAACAGGATGAAATGCATATTGGCCTTGGCCAGCAGCAGCGAGCCGAAGCCCAGGATGACCATCCAAACACCTACGCGCAGCACCGAAGAAACCCCCCGATCGAATGAAATATGCGGCGACAGCGTAACCGGAGTCGCCGACAAACGTCAGCCGAGTAATTCCTCGATGCGGGCGGTGCAGAATCCGGTGATGTTCATTTCCGGCGGCAACTGCACGCGATGCGTCATCCGCAGCAGCGGAATCGACAGCAGCGCCGCCGAGAAGATCTCCTGATACTCGAGATTGCGGACCTGATATCCGGTGAGCTTCTCGTAGTAGGCGATGGTCTCCGCCCGCGTGGGCGTCCCCGGCAATGGCGGATGTCCTTCGTACTCGCTACAGGCCCAGTCCAGGAACAGCATCCATGCCAGATCCGATTCCGGTGCCCCGAGATGCGCGATCTCCCAGTCCAGCACGCCCCGCACCCGGAACTCGCCGTCGTAGAGAATGTTCGACATGCGAGCGTCACCCCAGCACAGGGTGGCCCGGTCCGGCTCGTAGCGGTTGTCCCGTAGATACGCGACCGCCCGGCGGTAGGTCTCCGGCACCCGGCCCTCGCAGGCCCAGTGCAGTGCCGCGTCGAGGTAGTTCACGCCCTGCTCGATGACACCGCTGCCGTGCCGGGGAAAGCCGAGGAAATCCAATCGCAGTGCCTGCCAGTCCAGTTGGTTGACCGTGGCGATGGTGTCCACGCATCCCCACCACATGCGGGCCCGCTGCTCGGGCGTGGCCGCGAAGTAGTTCCCGGCGGCGTGATACGACGGAAAGTCGCTCGGCGCTTGCCCTTCCAGCCGGTTCATGACGAAATACGGGCTGCCGAGTGAAGTGTCGCCGCGCTCGAGCCAGGTGACGGTCGGCACCGGAATGGAGGTGGGGGCCAACCGCTGCATGACGAGCACCTGGCGCAGCAGGTCATAGTCGGGGAACAGTGACAGGTCGGGTGGCCGCCGCAGGACCAGCGGTGTGGTCCCGGAGAAGTCCTCGATCTCGAAAAGGTAGGTCTCGGTGGCGAATCCGCGCTCGGTCCGAGTGAGGTTGCGGATCCGCGCGGACTCCGAAACCGGAAGGTGCGCGCGCACCGCCGGTTCCAATGCCCGGCTCAGCTGCTCGGCGGGAATTCGAGTGGTGCTCACGGTCAGAACCCCGCGTACCCGTAGCGCGCATTGCGCCCCATGAACACCATTTCGACCAGCCCGTAGCCGACCTTGCTCTCGGTCTCGATCCGGCAGAAGGTCTCGCTGAGCATGCTGGCTTGGCGCAGGTCGGCGGTATCGGTGAGGTCGGCGGTGAATCCGTCGCTCCAGTCGGCTCCCTTCCACAGCCCCGAGGCGTATCCGCGGTAGTGGTCGTATCCGGCTATGCCGGGCCAGAAGTCGGAGACCGGGATGATGGTGAATTCCCGGTCGCGCCCATCGGCACTGCGCACGGTGAAGCTGCCGCCGCTGACGATCCGGAAGTCCTCGCGGAAGGTCAGCGCGTGGTCGGTGCTGATGATCGGCACCGGCTGCCGCCCGGAGTCGAGCGGCGCGAGCACCGTTCCCTCGAAGTGCCAGCGCTGCCCGTCGGCGGTCTCGCGCTGCGCGAAATGCACCAGCTCGTCCTCGAATTGGAAGATGCCCATGTAGTAGAGGACCCCGTCCGGGATCTCGCCGGGCTGCAATCCCTCGCCCTCGCCGAGGCTGCCGCCGCCCCCGCCGTGGCGGGTGCCCCAGGAGTGGTCGCGCCCGAACCACCAGGTCTCCGGATCGATCTCGAAGCGACTGCCCTCGACCTCGAGGAAACCCGAGACGCGCCCGTTCTGGTAGTACCGCCGGGCGTCCTCGCGCACGCGCCCGCGGCTGCGGAAGAACGCGGGTTCCTGCTCGTAGGCCGGGAATTGGCCGTCGAACTCGAGCTGCAACCGCACCCCGTGCTCATTGTCGCCGAGGGTGGCCCGCACCTTGCGCAGCGGTTCGACGACCTCGTAGGTGAACGGCCCGACGGTCCAGTCCGCGATGCCGTCGTAGCGGTCTCCGATCTCCCGGGAGAGCCGGACCACGTGGGCGGTCTTGCCGCCGATGGTGACCATGGCGTAGGCGTCGAGCACATTCCGGTTGGGGTAGCGCGCCATCCCGGTCATCACGCTGATCTCGCCGGTGGTGTCGAAGCCGTACAGCACGACGCGTTCGGTCCAGCGCAGATCGCTCTGCTGCACGTGGTCGAAGGTGGTGGGAAGTTGGTGGGCGAGCAGTTCGTCCTGGGGCGTCAGCATCTGACGGTTCCTCCTGAATTAGAATACGCGGCGTAGCGTATTTGAAATCACGCCAAGATGTAACCTGTTTCAGAAATTCCCATCGATGCCCGCAAGAGGGGGACCCCGCCGTGACCCAGGCGACCGCCCGCACCGGCCCCGGCCGCCCGCGTGACCCGCACCTGGACGCCCAGGTGCTCCTGGCCACC
>NZ_JBSGBY010000205.1:0-12657 GCF_053601505.1 Nocardia sp. NPDC004722 | reverse complement strand
GGTGCTCCGCGGACCCACTCTGCATGGAATCTGGACCCGCAGGATCGGGGGCCCTCAATCGCGCGGCATGCCATTCCTGCGTCATGCTCCCCGAAACCAGCTGCGAGACCAACAACCGATTCCTCGACCGTGCGCTCTTGATAGGGGAACCCGACCATCATGAGCTCGGATACTTCAACAGACTGTGACCTGTGGCCCGCGCGCCCGCTGACGTGGTCCGATCGGAAGCGGTCATGGTGCTTTGCCCGGACCCGTTAACGGGGGTTAGCGTGGACCATGGCTACTGATCACGAGGTCCCGGTAATCCCTGGTACGCGACGGAGTTTCGTTGAAGCACACGGGGTTCGGTTCCATGTGACCGAGGCGGGAGAAGGGCGGCCGGTAGTAGCTCTGCACGGCTGGCCGCAACACCACTACGTGTATCGGGATCTGCTGGCGAATCCACCTGAGGGATTGCGGATCATCGCGCCCGATCTGCCGGGGTACGGATGGTCAGCGGCCGCGCCACACAGGTGGACCAAAGAAGATGTGGCCTCGGATGTGCTGGCGCTGATGGATGCTCTGCGACTCGATAAGGACGTGCTGTTGGTTGGGCACGACTGGGGTGGGTTCGTCGGGTATCGGATGATCCTGCGGGAGCCAGAGCGGTTCAATGGGTTTCTGGTGATGAACATGGCGCATCCCTGGGCGTCGAAGGGGGATGTGGCTCGGCAGGCTTGGCGGTTGTTGGCTTATCAGCCGTTGATAGCGAGTGTGGGGGTGCCGTTGCAGCGGCGGACTCGGTTCTTGGAGTGGCTGTTTGGGAAGGCCATGTCGGAGGGGCATGGGATGGATCGGGAGACGATCAGGGTCTTTTCGGAGCGGTTCAGGGATCCGGTAGTGGCTCGGGCGGCTACCGATACGTATCGGACGTTCTTGCTGAAGGAGATTCCGGGGTCGGTGCGGAGGCCGGAGGTTCGGCGGGCCACGGTGCCGATCCGTGCGTTGTTCGGGAAGAAGGATGCGGCGGTGCACTACTCGCTGGCCGCGGCGGAGACGGCTCGGGCGGACGACTACTCGGTGGAGTACGTCGAGGGGTGTGGGCACTTCATTGTGGATGAGCGGCCGGAGTTGGTTCGGGAGGCGTTGATTCGGTTGGCGGGGGAGACTCGCTGACGTTTCGCGGAGGCTAACTTTTCGGGGGAGGCTCGCTGGCGCATCGGGTTGCTGGTGGTGGGGGAGGGTGGTGACCTGGGGGGATTCGGCGTGTGCGGCTGGGGGTGAGGGGTGGGTGGGGTTAGGGTGGCGGCGGTTTCGGGGCTGGTTGGGTAGAAATTGGTCAAGTGACCGACTAGTCTGCGGGAAACCTGAAATAGAACGGGTTCACTCTTTTGTGGTGCGGGCTGGGTGCCTTGCATGCCGCGGTGTGGAAGTGAGGGTGCTATGACGCTGTCCCGGCGGGCTGTGCTGGTTGGTGCTGCGGTAGGTGGGGTGGGGGCCAGTGTGGTGGTCGGGGCGAATGCGGTTGGGGTGCAACCGATGAAGCGGCAGGGGGCGGGGCAGGGGTATCAGGTTGGGGTGGGGATTGCGGATATCACGGGGGCTCCTGCTGGGCAGGGGATGATGGGGTATTCCGAGGCGGATCAGGTTACGACTGGGCTGTTGACGCGGTGTTATGCGCGTGCCTACATCGTGGTGGATCAGGCGACCGGGGATCGGGTTGCGTTCGTGAACACCGACAATGCTTGTTTGTTCCAGTCGGTGCATCTGGTGGTGATGCGGCAGTTACAGCAGCGGTTCGGGGGCCTCTACACGGAGCGGAACGTCAACATCAATGCGACGCACAACCACAACTCGTGTGGTGGTAGTGCGCGCGAGTATGCGTATTCGCTTGCGGCCATGGGGTTTCAGCAGAACTCGCATGATGCCGAGGTGAGCGGGATCGTCAAGGCGATCGTGAATGCGCATGAGAACATCGGGCCGGGGTCGATCATGCTCGGGCATGGGGAGCTGCATGATGCGAGTGCGAATCGGTCGCGGGTGGCGTTCGAGGAGAATCCGGCCGAGGACAAGGCGGAGTTTCCGGATGCTATCGATCCGAAGATCACGGTGCTCCGGTTCCGCAAGGGCGGCAGGGATGTTGGGGCGATCACGTGGTTCGCCACGCACGGCACCAGCCTGACCGACCGGAACACGCTCATCTCCGCGGACAACAAGGGGTATGCCAGTTACCGCTGGGAGCATGACGAGATGGGGGTGCGGCATCTGGATGGCGCGCCGGCGTTCGTGGCGGCGTTCCCGCAGACCAATCCGGGGGATATGACCCCCAACCTCTGGATCCGGCCGATGCATCCGTCGGGGCCCACCGAGGACAATCGCACCAACTGCGCCATGATCGGTGAGCGCCAATATCAGGCGGGCCGTAGGGCTTTCGATGCCGCGACGCCGATGAGCAGTGCCGGTGTGGACTCCGTGCTGCACTACGTCGACCTCTCCGATACCGCCATCGACGGTGACTACACGCCGGATGGGAAGCCGGCCCGCACCTCACCCGCCATGATGGGCGCCGCGGCGATGGCGACCAGTACCGAGGACAACTGGAATTCGCAGCTGTCGTTCCTGCAAGAAGGTGACTCCAATCCGATGGTGGCCGCCCTCGGCGGCTTGAACTCGCCGATCGAGCAGTGGATGCGGGATGTGCAGGCGCCCAAGCTGATTCTCGCGCCACTCGGGATCCTGCCGCCGCGACCGTGGGTGCCGCAGGTGGTGCCGCTGCAGTTGATGCGAATCGGTGATCTGGTGTTGGCGTCGGGGCCGTCGGAGTACACGATCACCTCCGGTCTGCGGATTCGGCGGATCGTCTCGCGGGCGCTCAACATCCCGATCGAGAACGTGCTGGTGCAGGGTTACTCGAACGGCTACAACGGCTATGTCACCACGCCCGAGGAGTACGCGGTCCAGCAGTACGAGGGCGGCGAGACGCTGTACGGGCGGTGGACGCTCTCGGCGCACATGCAGGAGTTCGACCGGCTGGCAAAGGCTTTGGCGGCGCGGGTGGATCTCGGTCGCGGCCCGGCCCCGCTGGACTGGGAGTTCGGATTGCAGCCGAATTTCTTGCCGCCGGTGCCGGCGGACGTGCCGCACGCCGGGCGTGCATTCGGGGACGTGCTCACCCAACCCGAGTCGAACTATGGTGCGGGACAGACGGTTTCGGTCGAGTTCGTGGGTGCGCACCCCAACAACGATTTCCGCTTGGACGGCACCTACTTCGAGGTGCAGCAGGGTGACGACTGGCGTCGCGTCTACGACGACAACGACTGGTGCACCGAACTGCACTGGTCCCGGCCGGACGGCCAACCCGCCGCGTCGACCATCCGTATTCAATGGACGCTCCCGGACAACGTCTCGGGCCGCTACCGCATTCAATACACCGGCAACGGCCGCGATGCCGCCGGGGTGATCACCGAATTCACTGGCACTTCCAATGAATTCGTGGTCGGCTGAGCGAATGTTCGTTCGACCCGCTGAACCCGCCGATGAGAAGCTCCTCTGGGCGATGCTCTACGAAGCCTCCTACTCGCGTGAGCAAGGCAGGCGCGCGCCCGACGACCTACGCGACGTCCCGCACCTCGGCCATTACGTCGAAGGCTGGGGCGCGCCAGGCGATCTCGGGGTGGTCGGCGGATTCGACGGGGTCGCGCTGGGTGCGGCTTGGCTGCGGCTGTTCGATCCCGCAGACCCCGCCTACGGATTCGTCGATGCCGACACTCCGGAACTGGCCATCGGTGTCGCGCCCGAGAGCCGCGGCACCGGGCTCGGCACGGCCCTGATGACCGCCCTGCTCGACGCCGCCCGCGACACCTACAAGGCCGTCAGTTTAAGTGTCCGCCTGGAGAATCCGGCACTGCGGCTCTACGAGCGGCTCGGCTTCGTCGAGGTGGAGGGCTCCCGTCACGCCAATCCGGCCGAATCCGTCAGCGTCACCATGGTTCTCCGCCTCCGCTGACCAAGTGGACCGGGCGGATCCTTCGGCCCGGGAGCGGTGCATCGTCTGATGGGTCATGGTGCACCGCTGTCGTATCGGCGACGCCGACGACGCGATGGCCGAGAGCTCGCGCCGCATCCGATCATGCGCTGTGCCAGGTGACCACTTGGTCGAGGTCGGCCCGCGAGGTCCGGAAACCGTTGGCGGCGTGCACATCATCCGCGTACCCGAACGACACTCCGGCCAGCACCTGGCGATTCGCGGGCAGGTCGAAGTACTCCCGCAGGAACGGCGAGTAGGTCGCGAGCGCGGCCTGCGGGGCGGTGGCCACGCCCAGGCTCTGGGCCGCCAGCAGGAACGACGTCAGGTACAGCCCGCAGTCGACCGCGCCGTAGGTGCCGAGATCCGCTTCGGTGGTCAGGATCGCGACGTGCGGGGCATCGAAAAGCTCGTAGTTGCGCAGCATTTGGCGCATGCTGCCCGCGTGATCGCCGCGCGCGACGCCGACCGCGGTGTAGAGCGCCCCGCCGCATTCGCGACGGCGGTCCCGGTACACGCCCTCATACGATGCCGGGAACGGGATGTCGGTGGCGATGGCCGCGCCGTCGATGTGGTCCAGCAGCGCCTTGCGGAATCGGTCGGTGGCGGCCGGATCCTCGGTGATCACCAGTTGCCACGGCTGGGTGTTGCACCAGGACGGTGTGCGCTGGGCCAACCGCAGGATCGATTCGATGTCGGCGCGGGGGACCGGGTCCGGGCGGAAGGCCCGGCAGGTGTAGCGGTCGGCCAGGAGCGATTCCAGTGTGGCGTAGCGGTCGGACATGTCTCACCCTCCGAATGTGGTCCCATTTCGAGACCAGTCCCAATGCAGTCTCATATTAGGACCAGATGGGTAGGATCGGAAGATGCGGTACGAGGAACTTTCCGACGAGCCGTGCTCGATCACGCGGGCGCTGGTGGTCTTCGGCGACCGGTGGACGCTGCTCATTCTCAAGGCCGCCTTCTCCGGGGTGCGCCGGTTCAACGGTTTCCAGGCGTATCTGGGCATCTCCCGCGGGCGGCTGCAGGACCGGCTGGATCGACTGGTGGAGCACGGCATTCTGGCCAAGCAGCCGACCGAGACCGGCGCCTACGAGGAGTACCGGCTCACCGCCAAGGGGCACGACGTGTACCCGATCCTCATGGCCTTCCGGGACTGGGGCGACACCCACATGGCCCCGGACGGGCCGCCGGTCTACTACCGCCACCGTGACTGCCCGGGCGAGGCGCACGTCCACCTCGAATGTGATTCCTGCGGGAAGGAACTCACCGCACGTGATGTCGCACCCGAGGCCGGTCCGGGCATGAGGGCCTGAGTCCGGCCGAATCAGGCGCTCACGACCCGGGTCAGGCTGCGGCGCTCACTATCCGAATCAGGCCGTGGCGCACACCACCCGAATCAAGCTGCGGCGCTCAGGATGTCGCGAGCTCGAATGCCAGCCGACCGGGTGCGAGATAGTCGTCGCGGTCGAGCAGCATCCGGATCTCGGGCCGCGCGGCCTCGGGAATCCGTGCCAGCTCCTCGTGCACGGGTGTGCTGAACGCCTCGCCCCGCGCGGTCATCACCGGCAGCCAGTTGTCGTGATGGTTGGGCACGAACACCTTCGGCCGCAGCGCCTCGACATAACTGCGCGGGTCACGCAGCCCGTTGGTGAACTGGTTGAAGCCCTGCACCGCACCGATATGCACGTCCGAGGCGGGCAGTCCGCGCAGCACCTCCAGCACCCCGGGTGCCTTGTCCAGCAGCGGACCGGACGAATCGTGCCAGGTCAGCACGAACTCGCCGAGTCGGAACTGGTACAGCAGCACCCCGCCCTCCGGCGCGAACAGATTCCGCGCCAGATGCCCGGCGTCGGTCAGATTCGGTGGGTAGGTGCGAATGTCGCACAGGCACGGCCGGGGCCGGACGGGAGTCGAGGCGTCGTGCCCCTCGTGCCTGGGTGTGCGCGCCGAATGAATGTGCCGGATCGCCGTCACCGACAGCCCGGGGGCGAGTTCGAAATCGTGCCGTTCACCGGGTGCGGAAGCGCTGGAACCCAGTTCCTTGCATGTCAATTCGGCTCCGGCGACCTGTTTGCGGACCGTCGCGCAATGCTCGGTGGTGCCGTGCACCACCGCGCCGCTGGCCCGGGCGATCACCCCCGCGTCGGCGGCGTGGTCGAAGTGCCCGTGCCCGATGAAGATCGCCACCGGCTCCAGCGCGGCGACCTCCTCGGGCGAGGTCGGGACGTACCCGGACGTCGCCCCGCGCGGCACCCACGCGTCCAGCAGGAACACCACGCCGCCCATCGCGACCGCGAAACTCGCGCAACCGAACCAGGACACCAGCAGCTGATCGTCACGCACCGCGCCGGTGGCCGCGTCCACGGCCTCCTCGCCGAAGAAGCGCTGACGTGCGGCGATCATCCGACTGCTGGCCACCCGAATCCCCTTGTCTCGCGTCGCGCCCGGCCGAACCCGGGCGCGCCGTCCCGCATTCTGCCCGGAACCGACCGGGCTGTCACTCAATCGCGACTCGTCAGACAGCCACGGCGACCCGCCCGGCCGTCGCCCGATCCGACAGCCAGGACATGCCGCGTTCGAGCGGCCCGCGACCGAAGGTCAGCACCCACAGCGTCGACGCGCTGAGGGTGACCGCCAGGAACACGACCAGCAGGGCATTGCCGGACGCCTCGGCCACCACATCGCCGAGCAGCCACACCGCGATGATATGCGCCGAATACACCGTCAGCGGCAGTGTTCCCACGGCGATGACGGGAAACAGCATGGGCCGCAATCGATCCGCCGCGAGCAGCAGCACACTGATCACCGTCAGGGCGAACCCCACCGATCCCGCGATCTCGAAGCTCGACCCGGAATGCGGTTCGGCCGTGCGCAATCGGGTCCACTCACTGGGGGCGGGGTCGCCGAGATACCCGAGCAGCCACGCGCCGCCGTAGCCGACGACCATCATCGGCACCCCGGCCGCGAGCATCCGCATCCGGGTCGCCCGCGCGGTCAGATCGCAACGGCCCAGCGCAAGCCCGATGAGCGCGAACGTGATCCACACCAGTCCGGGGTAGTCGCCGGTGATCGCCAGATCGGTCACCTGCGCCCCGGAGCATTCCGAGCCCACCGGATCACAGCTCGACGGCACCATGCCGCCCAGCCACACCGTCAACGGCGGCGCGACCACCGCCCACCCCGCCGCCAGAATCAGCAGCCGCCGCGGCGACCAGTGCAAAAACGGCAGGCAGCATGCGAACAACAGCGCATAGGTCTGCAGAATCACTGAAATCCCGGTGTCCAGCATGGTCAACACCCCGCCCAGCGCGAACAACACCAAGGCCCGCACCAGAATTCGCAGCCGCACCCGCACCAGCTCCGATCCCGCCGACGGGTGCTGCCGCCCGCTCAGCAGCGCGATCGACACCCCGGCCAGAGTCGCGAACAGAATGGACGATCGCCCCGAGGCCAGCGTGAGCCAACTCCCGGGATCGCTCCACGCCATTTCCCTCAGCACCCCGACATGCACGGTGATCATGCCCAGCACCGCGAATCCGCGCGCGGCATCGATCCCGGCCAGCCGGGTCGCGGTCGTCGATGGCCGCGCGGGCACGGCGAGTCCGGTCGTCATACCCGCATCGTGCCCGGCCCATCATGAGCGGATCGTGAGGAAGCGACTCGCCCACGCGACTGCGTGTCTCCCCGCTCACCGGAGAATGGTGGACGCGCTGACTGGTCCTCGCGCGAACGACCGTCGTCAGGCAGATTCCGGAACCCTTGTCCTCCAGGAACTCCCGGGCGGCAGCAGACCGAAGGCCACACCGGTGACCCGGTCGGTGAACCCGCCCGCGTCCGTGACGAGCGCTCGCGGGGCCGCCCGGCCGCACTTGTCGAGGGTGCTCGAAGGGATATGCTGCCATCCGGTGGGGTCGCCGTTCGGACCCGGCTGGATGCTCGGGAAGGGTGCGGCGGGCGGTGGATTCGTGGGGGTTCGCCGGGAGATTGTGAGCGGTAGCGGAACTGCGGGGGAACGTCCGGGGCGGGTGCAAATGGGCATTCGCAGCGTCGCGGAGGTAACCGAGACCTTGCCGTTGCCGTGGGCTATCGGTCGGTGAATCCCGGAATCACACTGTGACCAAGCGGTCTGTAAATGTTCAGCCCCTCGTTAATCAATCGGCGTTGCATCGAATTCAGAGGTAGCTGAACGGAGGCTACCCGTAGGGCAATGGGGGCCTTCCATGTACCCGGAAGTGCATGTGGCCGCGCATGATCGCGATGACCACAAGTACACGATGCGCATCAGCCGGCTGGCGATCGACAAGCTCGGTATCCGGCTCTACGACAGGGTTTCGGCGGTTCTGGCCGAACTCATCGCCAATTCCTACGATGCCGACGCCACCGAGGTGGAGGTCGTGCTGCCGTGGGGTGCGATGCTGGCCGGAACCGTCCGCGCCGCAGACGAACCCGCATACGAGATCGTCGTGTCCGACAACGGGCACGGCATGACCGCCGACGAGATCAACGAGCACTATCTGATGGTGGGCTCCGACCGGCGCGTGCGCACCGGCTCGGATCTGTCCCGCGAGCGGCGGCGGCCGGTCATGGGGCGCAAGGGAATCGGGAAACTCGCCGCGTTCGGCATCTGCCGCACCATCGAGGTGATCACCGCGGGCAGTCGTGACGAGGACCGAACCCCGTTGGGCTGGAATGTCTCTCACATCGTGATGGATCTCGACGACATGCTGTCGGACACCGAGAGCGACTACTTCCCGCGTCCCGGTCACCTGGACGGCACCTTCACCTCCAAGCGCGGCACCACCATCATTCTGCGCAATTTCCTTCGCAAGCGGGTGAATACGGGTACCGAGCTCAACCGCCAGCTGGCCGCGCGCTTCGGCATCGAGCGGGCCGACTGGCGGGTGGAGGTGCGCAACACCATCGGGCAGGAGAGCTTCATCCTCAGCCAGCTGCCCATCGACGTCATGGAGGAGACCCGCATCGACGTCGGCCGGGTGCCGGTGCGCTTCGGTCGGCAGTTCCTGCCTGTGACCGGATGGATCGCCTACTCCAAGCAGCCCTACCGCGATGACGCCATGGCCGGTGTGCGCATCTACGCCCGCGGCAAGATCGTCGCGCAGACAAGGGATTTCGGCATCTCCGCCGGATTCACCGGCGAGTTCAAGCTGCGCTCCTACCTGGTCGGCGCGATCAATGTGGACTGGCTCGACGATGACGACGACCTGGTCCGCTCCGACCGCCAGGACATCATGTGGAACTCCCCGCGCGGCGAGGCGCTCGCCCAATGGGGCCGGGCGCTGATCAAGGAGATCGGCCGTCTCGGTGAGAAATCCATCCGCCGCCGGGTCTGGGAGGAGTTCGTGGAGCGCTCCCGCATCCACGAGACCCTCGACGCCATCGCCCCCGGCGACCGCCTCTTCCGCGACTCGGTCCTGGATGCCGCGCGAATCCTGGTGGCGCACAAGGACCGTGCCTCTCTCGACGATCCCGCGCACATCCAGAACATGCTGCGACTGGCGCTGTCGCTGGGCCCGCAGCGCAGCCTGCTCGACACCCTCAAGGAGATCGCCGAGGAGGAAGGCGATCCCGAATTGGATGTCGTGGTAGCGCTGTTCGAGCGAGCCCGGGTGGCCGAGATCTACTCGCTGGGCCAGATCGCCAGCGAGCGGGTCGCCGTGGTCGCCCGCCTGAGCGCCCTCATCGACGACCGCCGCTCCCTGGAACGGCCCTTCCAGGAACTGATCGAAAGCGCCCCCTGGCTACTCGCCCCCGAGTGGACTCCGCTGGGCATGAACGAATCCCTCAAGCGGGTCCGCGCCGCCTTCGAACGCTGGTACACCCAGAAATTCGGCTCCCCGCTGGTGACCACCACCATCGGCAGCCCGAAACGCGAACCCGACTTCGTCCTGCTGCACGACTCCGGCGAACTGTGGATCGTCGAGATCAAGCGCATGGACTACCACCTCACCGACGAGGAGTACAACCGCGCCGTCAACTACCTCTACGAACTCGACCACTTCCTCGACGAGAACCCGCGCATCGGCGCCCAATTCCCGCGCCGCCGCCTGACTTTCATCGTCGACCACATCGACAAGCTCGGCCCCGCCTCGCTGTCCTCCCTGGTCAGCGACCAACGAGTGGATCGCCGCACCTGGCGCGAACTCCTCGACTCCACCCTGCGCGCGCACCGCGACTTCCTCGAACGCGTCTACGCCATGCGCGGTTCCGAAGCCGACGACACCACCCCGGGCCAAGATATGCGCGCCGGCTGAGACCACCCGCGCCGCACCGCCAGCGCCGGGCCGAAGCGAGCACGACCCGAAGACGCGCCGGTGCCCAGCGCGGGCCCCGGTGCCCGGGCGCTACGAGGGGCAGCCCGGGCACCACCCCTCACCAAGATCAAGGTGTACTCACTGCGGGAATTTGTCCGGATCGCCTCGCTCAGTACACGTTGATCTTGATCTGCCCTTTGGGCGAGTGATGCGGTGGAGCTGCGGTTCTCGATTAGTAGTCGAGGCCGCGCGTAGGTGGCCGACCGCTCGGGGCGCTCTCGTGACACCATGGACCGCGGCACGTGCGGGGACGTGAAATGCAGCCGAACGGTTCGAGAAGGTTGGTAATGGTGCGCGGCACGGTGAAATGGTTCGACAGTGAGAAGGGCTTCGGGTTCCTGAGCGCTGATGACGGCGGGCCGGACGTGTTCGTGGAGTACACCGCCGTGCAAGGGGAAGGCTTCCGGTCGCTCCTGGAGGGCCAGCGGGTGGAGTTCGAGGCGCGCTCGACCAAGCAGGGGCCCGAAGCCGTCGCGGTGTGGGTCGTGGCGAAGGTCGGGCACTAGCGAACAGCGTCACGCGGCGGCCGGGGAGACCGGCCGCCGCGAGGTGATGCTCGAGGGATTCTCTCAGCCGCGCAGCCGCTGCCGGAAGAATTCGGTTGATAGAGCCTGTGCATGTTGCCGCTGAGCGCGGTCGTCCTTCGCGAATTCCACTGCGGCCCGCTCGAACTCGGCCGAGATGAATTCCGCTATCGGTACGGGGACTTCCCCCGAACCCATTTCCCGGGTGCGGGATTTCAACTCCGTCAATTCCGCGACGGAGGCAATGAAATCCGCGGGCAGATCGCATTCGGCCAGGAGCGTCGGCAAATGCATCGGGGCCACCGCATTCTCCGGATGCTCGTGCAGCCACCGCAATGCCATGGCCGGGCGCAACGAATAGAAAACCTTTTTCAGCGACCGGTTCGAGTCGAACAACTGCCACTGACGGCGGCCCAGGTGGAGGTAGTGCCGGGCCACCCGGTTGCGATCGGCGACTTCGTCGGCGAGGGCACGCAATTCGTCGCGGAATTGCGGGTCACCGCGGTAGACGATGGGCGACATCAGCCATTCGATCAGTACCGCGTTGCCGTTGACCAGCAGCCGCAACGCCTTCAGCAGATCCCAGCCGTTGACATCCAGCAGGCCGACCAGTGGCGTCTCGATCACGTCCCGGCCGGGCCAGGGCGTGAGGTAGTCGTCGAGCGGCCGCAGGTAGACGAAACGGCAGTCGTAGTCGGAATCCGGGGAGGGAAACCCCCAGGCGCGGCTGCCGCTCTCGATGGCGAGCAGCATGTCGACGCCGTGTTCGCGCACGATCCGGTCCAGTTCGCCGTCGATCGTGGCGACCACCGCGGAGTCCATGGAGGCGGGGATCGAACGCAGGGTCATGGGTGCCGAAGGTAGTGCCCGAGATCGCACTGGTCCAAGCATTTTTCGCGCGTTAAGCCCCCAGAAATAGGGGCGTGATCGGTGCGTTATATGGCGGGAATTCGCCAACCATATGAACGGGGCCACAGAATTCCGCGTACGTGACGCCCGTCACATAGCGTTAATCCCCGTAACGAGCCCGGAAACCGCCCCGATACGCTTCATGTCATCAAGTTCGCCTGAAAACCAGAAGAGGTAATTTCATGATCCCCGTTATCATCGACACCGGTTCCGCTGCTCTGAACGGCCTGCTGTCCACCGGCTCGGCTGCTTTCCACGGCATCATCGACACCCTGTGGACCGGTTCCTTCGGCCGCTAGTCAGCGCCGCCGTCGATGTAATTCGACTTTCGAAAGCCCGGCCTCGGACTCCGCAGCTCCGACGCCGGGCTTTCGGCTATTTGTGACCGGCGTCTCAATCGCCTGAAAATACCCACATTCGACGCGCAATTCGCTGCGGGTTTGCCGAAATTCGGTGCCGCACTTTCGTTTAGACACGCCCTCGGCAATGCCCTATGTTTGCCACATCCGGACGGTCGTCCATGACTCACTCGCACTGATGATGCGGACATGGTCGTGTCCAGAGGGAGTGTCGGAGTGTTGGTGTCCACATGAACGTCGAGGCACTGCAGAGCAGTTGGCGGCTGGTCGAGCGCGTCGGCGACGAGGCCGTCCAGTACTTCTACGCGCACCTGTTCCTGGCGCACCCCGAGGTGCGCGAGATGTTCCCGATCCGGATGACCGGGCAGCGCGAGAAGTTCTTCGCCGCCCTGGGCCGCATCGTCAGCAATGTCGAAACCCTGGCCGCCGACCCGGAATTCGTGGCCCAGCTGGGCCGTGACCTGCCGGCTATGCGTGTAGGGAGCGATGACCGGAACGATAGCCAGGATCCCGTGCTGCGCGAGAAG
>NZ_JBSGBY010000204.1:0-12681 GCF_053601505.1 Nocardia sp. NPDC004722 | reverse complement strand
CTTTTTCGGACCGTAGGGGCCGCCCGGTCCACCGAAAAGCCGAGTGCGTGCCGATCGTCACCGCTAAGGTCGCCGACCCGAGCTGAATGTGACCTTCTCGCAGGTAATCCGGGCATTCACGGACTGGATTGCGCCGTTGCGAAATGGCCCGGCAGCGGCGGACGGGCGTTACGAAATGCCGAATTCGTCACGGGCATGGGAATATCGAGAAAGCAAGACCTTCGAGAACACAGGAAGTCAGGCTCGTACGATGACAGTCCGACAGACCGTGCCGCGTCTCGCACCCCGTGCCGAGGCGCGGGCCACCTACACCCGCGTCCTGGACGCGGCCCAGCAGGCGTTCACTGAGCAAGGCCCCTCCGCATCCTTGGCCGAGATAGCGCGCCGCGCGGGCGTGGGCGCCGGAACCGTCTACCGCTATTTCCCGACCAAGGCCGGTCTGCTGGAAGCTGTTCTGGGACAACGGATCGACCGCCTCAACGCCCTGGCCGCCGACCATCTCCGACATCGCGATCCCGGCGTGGCGTTCTTCGATTTCTGCACCGAGGTGATCTCCTCCAGCCCCGGCGACGAGACGCCCTGCGATCTGCTCACCTCGGGCGACGGCTGGCCGCACGCCCGCGTGCACGGCGCGGGCGTGCGGTTCCGTCAGGGCCTGACCCTGCTGCTGGCCGCCGCCCAGCACGGCGGCGCGGTGCGCGCCGACATCTCGGTCGCCGATGTGCTTGGAATCTTCACCGCGTGCGTGGCCGCCCAGCGGCAGCCGGGGCAGTCCGCACCGATCGGCCGGACCGCGGCCCTCATCCTGGATTCCCTCCGCGCCGACCGGACTTCGACCACCATTCTCAGCGCCGTCACCGGCGCCGGTGACGGCGGCGTCGAGGATCGCGACGGCTGCCACATGTGCGGCACCGCCCTCTCCCGCTCCGGCAGCGGGCGCCGCGCCCGCTACTGCTCCCCCGCCTGCCGCCAGAAGGCCCACCGGGAACGCACCCGCCTGGCCGGACCGTCCTCGACCGTGGCCTGAGGGCCGGGATCTAGCGCACGTACGTCCGCAGGATGGTGCCGTCGAGGCTCGCGGAAACGTAACCGCCGTCGTTGTATTCGGTGGTGAGGTAGACGCGCAGGACGGGCTGGCCGTCGCTGAAGGTGCCGGCGGTGTCGACGATGATGTAGCGGGTCGTCGGGTTGGGGACCTTGAGTTGCTGGGCGGCGGTGGCGAGGAGATTGGGCAGGATGTCCCAGTTGATGGAGCTCAGATCGAGGGTGGGGTCGGTCAGCTGGCCGCCGACGCCGTCGCGTTTGGCGACGCCGTCGCGGTAGCTGAACTTGTCGTAGTGATTCGGCTGATTCGGCACCGGCGCGCCCGTGATGACGTAACCGGGGTAGATCGTGGTCTCGGTGAATTGCTTTCCGCCCGCGACCTTTTCGAGTGCGGCGACGGCGGTGCGCATGCCGTCGGGGGTGAGCATGTCGACGGCAGGGGCGGCAGTGGTCGTCGGCGCGGACCCGATGGTCACCCCGGGCCCGAGGGTCACCCCCGGCCCGACGGTCACGCCCGGCGGCAGACCGGGCGCGCTCGGCCGGGCCGAATTCCCTTGCCCGCCGGAAGAGTTCGGCCACAGGGCGATTCCGGCGACCACCGCGACGGCGAGCACGGCCGCGACGCCGGCGAGGATCCACAGCCGCGAATTACCTCGCGGTGCACCGGAAACCGGATCCGGCGGGATATGCGGGAAGAGCTGCGGGCCTGCGAAGGGCTGCGGCGCTTGAAAATCCTTCGGCTGCTGGACGACCGGATACCCGGGTGTCGAAAATCCCTGGGCCGCGGGGAATCCCACCGGCTGTGGCGTGGAACCCGCATCCCACTGCGCGGTGGGCCGCAGATCCCGGGGCGGGGGTGTGAAGTCCTGCGGCGAGGTCGCCGTCGGGTGTGATCCCGAAGACGGCGGGTAGGCGAGCGGTTCCAGCGGCGCGGGGCCGGTCCCGGTCACCTGGGCGAGCATGCGGTCGATCTGATCGGCGGGCGGACGCTGACCGGGATCGGCGACCAGCAGCGCCTGCAATACCGGGGTCAGCGCTCCGGCCTGCCGGGGCGGCGGGACCGCGCCCTGCAGCACCGCCGCCAGGGTGGACACGTCGGTCTCGCGCCGCATGGGCTGGTAGCCCTCGACGGCCGCGAACATCACCAGGCCCAGCGACCAGAGGTCGGAGGCCGGGTTGCCTTCGTGGCCCTGTAGTCGCTCCGGGGCGACGTAGGGCAGCGACCCGACCACATTGCCGGTGGAAGTCAGTCCGGTCAGATCGTTGACGGCCGCGATGCCGAAGTCGGTCAGCACCGGCGAACCGTCGATGCGCAGCAGCACATTCGGCGGCTTCACATCGCGGTGCAGCACGCCCACCGCGTGCGCGGCCCGCAACCCGGCCAGGATCCCGCGCCCCACCCACGCCGCCTGCTCCGGCGACATGAGCCCCTCGGTCAGCCGGTCCCCGAGCGAGCCGCCCGCGACCAGTTCCATCACGATCCACGGATGCTTCTCGGCGGGCGTGTCCACGATGTGGTGGATGGCCACCACATTCGGGTGGCTGATGCGGGCGAGGGCGCGCGCCTCGCGCAGCACGCGTTCGCGCTGCACCTCCGCCGAGGTGCCCTCGTCGCCCTGGGCGCGCACCTCTTTCAGCGCCACCTCGCGATGCAGGGCGATGTCGTAGGCCCGCCACACCGTGCCCATGCCGCCGCTACCGAGTGGTTCGATCAACTCGAAACGCCCGTCGACCATCGTCCGCCCGGAATTCACGGACGACAGCTTAGGGTCGGCGTCCCCGCCGCGCGAGATCTCGTACCAATCGGTCTTCTACGGCCGCTCCCCCGGCGCCGACACCGCGACCAACCCGGCGGGCTCGGCCTCGGGAATCTCCGTGCCGTGCAGCGAGGTTCCCGCTGTCTCCCGCAGGAAAGAACACGCGACCAGGCCGACCAGCGAGGCCGCGACCATGTAGCCCGCCGGGAACAACGACCAGCCGGTCCGCTCGATGACCGCCTCGTTGACCAGCGGGGCGGTCCCGCCGAACAGCGCCGTGGACACGTTGTAGCCCAGCGCGAATCCCGCATACCGCACCTGGGTCGGGAAGATGGCCGGGAAGGTCGAGCTGATGGTCGACAGCTGCGGCACGTACAGCAGGCCGAGCACGATGAATCCGAGGACGGCCCACACGATCCCGCGACCCATCAGCCAGTACATGGGCACCGCGAGCACGGTGAGCCCCAGCAGCGAAGCCAGCCACATCGGGCGCCGCCCGACCCGGTCGGAGAGGCGGCCGAAGAACGGCAGCGACACCATCATCACCACCTGGCCGATCAACATCATGGCGGTGGTGGTCGATTCGCCCACGCCGAGGGTGTGCCGCAGGTAGGTCGGCTGGTAGGTGAGGAGCGTGTAGTTCACCACATTGAGCGCCACCACCAGGCCGATCAGGGTCAACAGCTCGCGGCGGTAGCCGGTGAGCACGACGCGCAGACCACCCGGCGGGGTGGCGCGGTCCGCGCGCTCGGACAATTCGGTGAACACCGGCGACTCGTCCAGCTTGGCGCGCAGATACCAACCGGTCAGGCCGAGCGGCACCGCCAGCAGGAACGGGATGCGCCAGCCGCCCGCGTCCATGGCGTCCGACCCGAGCGCCAGCTGACAGACCAGCACCACCGCCGAACCGCCGACAAAGCCCGCGAGCGTGCCGACCTCGAGGAAGCTGCCCAGGAACCCGCGCCTGCGGTCCCCCGCGCATTCCGCGAGATAGGTTGCCGCACCGCCGTATTCGCCGCCGGTGGAGAAGCCCTGCACCACGCGCAGCCCGATCAGCAGGGTCGGCGCGAGCACACCCGCCGTGGCATGGGTGGGCAGGATGCCGATGGCGCCGGTGGCCACCGACATGAGCAGGATCGTGGTGGCCAGCACCGCCTTGCGTCCGATGCGGTCGCCCAGCGGACCCCATACCATGCCGCCCAGCGGGCGCAGCACGAACGAGACGGCGAAGCCCAGCATGGTGCCGAGGGTGCCCAGTTCGCCCGGGAAGAAGGCGTTCGTCAGGTAGCCGGCCGTGGCGGCGTAGACACCGTAGTCGAACCATTCGGTGGCATTGCCCATGGCGCTCGCGGCGACCGACCGCCGCAGCGGGAAGTCGGTTCTGTCGGGTTCCGTCGAATCTCGCATCACAAACCCTTACCCACGCTCATCATCAGCAAACGGCCTGCTCGGATGTCGTCAACAACCTGACACGCGACCGCAAAGAAACCGTCGGGTCGACCGCCCGACGTCAAGCCGTAGCGGGCAACCCGTTTGTCGGGTTACCGTCGTCGACGACCCTTGTGTCGGGTCGGAACCGGGCGCGAACGCGGTTGCGGGAGTGCTGATTCGAGGGGGGAGCAGCGATTTGCCGAAACCCACCGCCAAGCCTGAGCCCGAACGCCGCCGCGCCGCGGAGGAATCGCTGCGCCGAGCCCTGGACAGTTCCCGCCGCCGGAACGCGGAGAATTCCCGCCGTCGGACCCCGGACAACGCGCACCACCGGACCCCGGACAACGGCCACCATCGGACCCCGGACAACGGCCATCACCGAACGCCCGACAATGCCCGCCACCGTGCCGCCGAGGGCAAGCGGCGCATCACCAAGCCGGTCGCGATCCTCGTGGGAGCCATGGCCGTATCCATCGCGCTGGTCGTGGCCGCGAACAGCAGGCACGGCGGCACCCCCGCGACCCCGCCCGCCGTCGCCGCGCAGAGCCCGGCGGCGCTCACCACGGACAACCCGCACGCCACCACCGACTGCCGGGCCACCAGCACCGCCGACACCGTGACCGGCGCTGGACCGGGCGACCCGGCCACCGGGCCGGGCGCGATCCTCGGCTTCGAATGGGCCTACTACAACGACAGATCCGGCACGCGCGCCCGCGAATGGGTCACCTCGGACGCCGAGGTGCCCGCCGCCGCGACCATCCAGGCCGGGATCGACGCGACCCCGGAGGCCACCCGATACTGCGTCCAGATCACCCGCGCGTCGGCCGACGGCACCGGCGTCACCTGGAATGTCACTCTGGCCGAGCAATATCCGACCGATAAGACACCGCAGCAGTGGGCGCAGATAATCACCACTGCGAATATCGGCGATCGGGTGCTGATCACCGGTATCCGAAAAGCGCACTGAGACAAGCGAGAGGACGGCACGATGGACACCAGCCGCGACCGCGTGGAGTGGGATTACCCGGCCGCCGCGGCCTACACCGCCGCCGCCGATCGGGCCGCCACATTGCTGGGTACCGCCCGCGATCACGCGGCCACCGTGGCCGGGCTGGATCTGTCCGGGCTGGGCGTGCTCGGCGCCGCGTTCGCGACCGCCTGGAATCAGGCGTGGAGCGACCACTCCGGTCATCTCGGCACCGCGGCCGCCCTCACCGACGGCTACGGTCAGGCCATCACCGGCTGGGGCCGGGTGCTCGGCGCGGTCGACACCGAGTCCGCGCGGGAGATCGCGGGCACAATACCGGGCACCGGCGAAATCCAGGTCTAGCCCGGCCTCGTGCGAAACCGATAGGGGGACAACGACTTGCCCACCGGATCACAATCCGACGCGAGCGAACCGGCGCTGGTGACCGCGCTGGTCGCGCCGCTGGTGAAGCTGCGCGCTGCCCTCGGCGACGGCACCCGTCCGGACGCGGCCGGGTTGTCGGCGATATCGGCGATACCGCAGGCGGTCCGCGCCTCCGACGACAGCCACCGCGAGGGGATCGCGCCGCTGGCGGCCACCGGCACCGCGGCCGCCGCGCTCCCGGTGCTCGAGAAGACCGGCACCGAGGTCGCGGCCCTCTCCGACGTGGCCCCGGCCTTCGCGCCCCTGCTGACCTCCGCCTACGGCGTCCGCGACAAGGCCGCCGCCGCCCTCGACTCGCTGATCTCCGACTTCCGCACCCAGGCCACCCCGCTGGTGAATTCCGCACGCTCGCAGGCCGATCTGGACGCGGTCGTGACCCTGGCCGCCGATCACCTGCAGAGCGGGGTGAGCGTGGTGAAGGCTGCCGACGGCGATATGGACGCGCTGACCTCCAAGCTCGCCCAGGACCAGCCGCGGGTGACCAGCCCGGCGAGCGAGCCCGCCACCGGTACGGGACAGCCGGGGCTGGCGGTACCGGCCCAGGGCCAGCCGGGCCTCGCGGTCGCCGACGGCACCCAGTCCGGCCCGGGCACGAGTACACCGGACGCCACCCTGGTTGTCGCCCACCCGGATTCGAGCACCCCCGAGCCCGGCGGCGATACGCAGCCCGCGGCCGACGACTACACCGGCAACGACTACTCCGGCGACGACCTCGCCGACGACCCCGGCCGCGGCTCCGACAGCGAGGCCACTCCCCAACCGGCACAGACCGATCCGCTGCTGGCCGCCCAGCAGGCCATCCAAAAGGCGCTGCAATCGGCGACCGCCGCGGTCGATTCGGCGCTGAGCGCCGCCCAGCAGGCCATCACCGACGGAATCGACCAGGGCCAAGCCATCATCGACAAGGCGTTCACGCCCGACATCACGCCGCTGCCCGACACCACACCGCTGCCGGACACCACACCACCGCCCGACGGCGGGACCCCTGCCGACACGACACCCGACGCACCGGCGCAACCGGCCGCCACCGCACCGCAGGCCGCCCCACCGCACGCCGCCGTCCCCCACGACAGCCCCGCGCCCGCACCGCCGATCACGGGAAATCCCCAGCCCGACAACGTCATCGGCCAGAGCCGTGACGGCCAGGGCGGCGTGACCTCGATCCCGGCCACTCCCCCCACCCGCCCCCGCGACGGGCAGGCGGGCGTGACCTCGACCCCCTAGGAGCACCCATGCCGGATTTGTTCGGCGGCCTGCGTGGATTCGCGGGCCCGACCTTGCCCAACAGCCCCACGCCCCAACCTGTTCCGGAGTCCGCCCCCGAGCCGTACGAGGAGGACTACGGCCCGGCGGGCAGCATCCTCGACACCGAGTCGGCCCCGAACGCGCGCCCCGGACAGGCCACGACCCTGTGGGGCGCGCCCGAGCGCGCCGACGACCTGTGGGGCCCGATGGCCGCTGCCCAGCCGGTGCTGGGCGCGGACGCCACCTCGATCGGCGTGGGCCGCATCGAAACCGAGACCACCTATCACGAGATCGAGGTCACCGCCTCGCTCGAGCTGTCGACCACCATCTCCATCGAAATCGAGGCCCATCCTCATGAGCGAGCCAGTGAATACCGAGGCGAGCGAGCCGGTGAGCACCGCGCAGAACGAGCCGATGGACACCGAGCTGGTGGCGGTCGCCACCAGCAGCAACCCGGCGGGCACACTCGCGGTGACCTGCACTGATCAAGGCATCGTGATCGATTTGCGGTTTCAGTTCGGCGATTACGCCCACGGCGCGTCCACCCTCGCCGCCGAGATCGTCCGCTTGGCCCAGCGTTCGACCCTGCTCGCCCGCGCCCGCCGCCGCGAGACCCTGGCGGGCATCGGCCTGGCCCCGGTGCTGCTCGACCGCCTCGGCCTGCCCGCCCCGGAAACCGTTGCCGCCGAACTCGAACGCCTCGACGCCCCCACCGCCGAGGACGTCCCCCACACCTGGCTGCGTGCCCTGTGAGCGCCGACATGCAGGCCCTGATCGCCCAGGTCGCCGACCAATTGGAGGCCCTCACCCTGGCCTCCGACGGCCTGGCCCGTCTCACCGGCCACGCCACCAGCCCCGACGGCGCCATCACCGCACAGGTCGCCGGTGACGGCACCCTCACCGGTCTGTGGCTGTCGGAAGCGATCACCGCCCGCCCACCCCAGCAGGCCGCCGTCGACATCACCGAAACCATCGGCGCCGCCACCGCCGACGTCGCCGTCCAACGCGCCGCCCTGCTCACCCGTCTCGGCGACACCCTCACCTGACCTCCCTGCCGGGCCGCTGCAATGCCGTCAACATCGCGGGACACGGGCGTAAAGAAACCGTCAGGATCGCCGAGGTGACCAGCACAGACGGTATGAGTGGAGAGTCCGGCCGCGTCCCCTTTCGAACGCGGCCGGGCACATACTCGGCAGATATGTAAGGAGAAGCCGTGCCGCACCTCGCCGTCACCCTGATGGTGATCTTCGGGTTCCTCGGATGCGCGCTGGTACTGCGCGTGCTGGCCACCGCGGAAGGCACCCGCGCCCCCGTCCGCACGGCGCAGCAGGGCATCAGCGCACCTCGCGCGATGATGGACGAGTGAAACGCGGTGCGACTTCAATGCCAAATACCTTCTTGGACGAGTCGCCTCCGCTATCGATAGGTACATTCGCATATCACAAAACCTAGGTAGCTGTGCCCACGTCAGTGACAATCCAACCCCGCTTCGGCCACCTCCAGGTACCGTAAGTTGGTGGCGCAGTACGTGATTGAGTGGAAGTTCACCGACAGCGACCCTGAGGACAAGCTCCCGCCATGGGAGTTCCATGAGGTCGTCATCGATCGGTACCTCTCGAAGAATCCGACGAACCCCTACTACGAGCACTGGGATCAGTACGAGAACGGCGAGTCGGTCGCCTTCGAAGCGGAGTCGGCCGCGATGGCTCGCGAGATCCTGGAGGAGGTTCGCCTACGTTTCCTAGGCAACCTCGACGACGTCAACCGCATAGTCATGACCAGCTCCGCGGACGATGCCGCCGAGTCGGCGCTCCACGCCGATCAAGCACAGCGGGCGTATCCCGAGATCGTGAAATTCCTTGCGGCTGTAGCTGATCCTGAGTCCGTGGAATGGTCCGCTTCGGCCGGCATCGCAAACGTCCACTTCGATATCGGCCCCTGGGCATGCATACTCGGCTGGCCTCGCACCGATGATCCGAACAATCCTTACGGCGTCCTGCTGGTCCCTGCACCCGATGGATGCGAATACCCTCCAACCGGAGAATCCTTCACGTGGAATCTGCGCTACATGCCTACGCGAGATCCCGATGAGGTCGCCAACGATGAGCCAGCGAAGCTCGATCTCAACATCGATGTATCGTCCTTCCCCCACCTGCCCGAGGGCATGGATCTGGCCAGAACCAATCGTGACAGCCGGTCCATTGCCGCGTTCCTCGACGACGCCCACGAATTACTGAAACGCGCTGGAGTCCTCCCGCCCGACAAGCCGTAGCATCATCGCGCCGAAAGCAACCACGCAACCCGATCACGGCGACACCCGTGTTCGTGAGCATGGGCTCGACCGAACGCTGCGGCACGAACATTCAGTGCGTGTTCGATTCGATTCGAACACCGCCCTGACCTGCTCATACAGCATCAGGATGAAGCGAGCGAGTCCTCAGTTCTTCCTGACGAATTCGTCGCCAGAGTCTCAATACTGTTGGTACACACCGTGTGCGTCAGGCAGATGACACCGACCGACTGATTCGCCACACGACGAGGATTGCGGAACAGTCTGCGCCGCAAGAGATCTAGGCGGACAACTAGTGTGAAGCCGCGCACATGATCTTGCGGCAGGATGGTACAGAACCTGCCACACGGAGCAGGTTGGGCGGGAGTATCAGCATGGACCAGGCGCGAGATATCCAGCGCAACATCACGATCGATGCGAGTGAGCTGGTCTACACCGGCGCTACGGGGCCTTTCGAGTGCATCGGGTGCACCGCTTCGATGGATGCGGTGGCGGTGGGTTCAACGAAGGTGATGCCGCATTTCCGCGTGCGCCGACCTGGCCATGAGCCGACATGCAATGTCGGTGGTGACGCTGTTCCGGTCAAACCTACCGACCCTCTCGAGGATGCCCGATCCGAACGTCTCGGTGGCGTCGCCATCCCATACCGGCTGGTTCGCCCCACAGTCAGGGAAGAGGTCGATCCAGATTCAGGTACCGAACCCCAACAACGATCGACCCGCGGACCCGCAGACCCGTCCGATTCCGAGGAGAAGCCGGGCCTGCGTGAAGCGACCACATCCACGATCCGGCCGTTCTGCCGAACGTACATCCAATACCCGAACCTTCGGTCTCGCCTGCGCATCAACATCCCGGAGATCGAGGCGGACTTCTACCAGTTCGCGTTCAAGAGGCTGGAGCAGGACAAGATCGTGGCACATCCGCAGCGGCGGATCTTCTACGCCCAGGTGGCATGGAGAACTGAGCCGGACTTCACGGCGGATGCCGCCGAGATCACGCTGTACGCCGGCGAACGAGACCCTGAGCGACCGGCGCGAGTATCGCGCGGGTATCGCGTGGTGATCGACTGGTCGAGCTGGAATCCGAAGACGCGCTCGGCATTGCGGCGTGAAATCGCTGCTGCGCGTCGAGATGCGCGCGATCAAGCTGGGACTGCGGTGAAGACGTGGCTGTTCTTCCTCGGCACGCAGGATCCGTCGGATGATGCGATCTTGCGCGTCAACCACCACAGCGATTACGTCTTCCTTACTGCCGAGATCGCTTCCCCGACCAATCCGGTACCGAAGCCGAGCAAAACCCCTCGGCGGCCCAAGGCTCGCGGCGCGCGCCCATCACCGCGCCGGCGACGGCTTCGCTGATCTGTCACACCTCTCGCCTACTATCGAAAGTTTGTTCGACTCGAGCTATTCTCGTGATCATGCCGGAACTGTCTCGCCTGGAATGGGCTCACATGAATCTCGATCAGGTGCGCACTCAGCTGCTGGGTGCGGCCCGAGGTCGAGCACTGACTCCCGAGCAGCTGGAAAACGCGGCGGGAAAGATCGGAGAGGGGATGCGGGTCTATGCGGAGGAGACCGGCACTGCGTCGTCGCGGCCGGATGGCGTGCGGTCGATCTGCTCGGATCCGCGGCGGCATCGGGCTCGCTGAGGCCGGCAGGGCCATCGTCGCGGGACGGGAACCGATTCGGGCCTGGTCATGATGAGCAGAATTCGTACCTGGTGCAGTCGCCACCGCTCTACGGGATCGCCGGGGTCGCCGCCGCTTCGCGTGATTCGTTGTCGGCGTTCGTCGTTCATGTTCAGATTGGACGTGCGGAACCTGTCGCCGGTTCCGGTCGGATGCCTGGAGATGCTTTGGGGTCGAAGGGTTCTAGATCGAGCGGGGAGATGAGATGAGCGGCTCGTTGTGGGTTCAGGTCGGGCACGATCCAGGCGCCTGGTGGTTGCGCGCCGATCAGGTGATCGGCTTCAAGATGTTCGATCTCAGTGCGAATACCACTGACGCTCCGAGGATCTACGTGGATGTGTGCTGGGCGAAGGGTGATCGCGTCTCCGAAGAGACCGTGGTGGATGGTCTCTCGTCGAAGCCTGCAGGCAAGATCCTGATTCAGGAATTGATCGACGCGCTGGCGAAGCACCGCGACGACACGGGTGTTCTTGTCGTTCAGAATGGTCGGGTCAAGTTCATAGCCACGCCGCAGATACTGCCGTAGCCACCAGGCCTGAACTTGCCGAGCATCCCGCCAAATCGGGCCCGGAGTGCAGCGAAGCTCGTCAGGATTTGGCTTGCGAGTGCTCCTGCAACGCCGCTCCGTGCACGGCAGCGACGGTGCAGCCTGGTCTGGAATGTGGGCGGCCTGCTCAGTTGCGTGAGCAGGGTGGGTGCCACACCCAGACTCAGAAGTCCGCCACTCGTCTCCGACGATAGCCCGAACACCGGCAAATCCTCAGTACTGCAGCAACATCCACGGCGCGGCGACCCCCTTCCGACGTCAACCACAGGAACCGTGCAGTAGAAAGCCAGGCAGTCTGTTCGGGCCGATTTCCGCGATGAGTTCACATAACCAGGATTTCGGGCCACTAAGTCTGTGACAGTTAATATTTGGCAAGAGAGGTTCTGATGAGTCCGATCGTCGCCGCAGTCGTCGTGACCCTAGTGTGCAGCGCCCTGACTGTTCTAGGGCTCTGGCTACGCCTCCGGTGGCGTGTGGCTCAGCAGCGTACCCGCAGCGAGTACCTTGTCGAACTCGCCCGCGCCCTTCCACCAGGCAGTCGGATGCACGACCTTCACGCCGACGGGACATGCACAAGAGTCGCGCTTGGCGACCGACAGGGAGCAGCAGGATACCTGTGATGGTGGACGAACCAGACGGCCATAGCGCGGGCGTACTTCCGCTCCCCGAAGAGGACCCCGGCGTAACGAACGCCCGCGATCCCGAATCATTCAACGACTTCTACCGCCTGAATTTCCGATCGCTGATCAACTTCTTGATCCACGATGGCGCACAAGCAGCCGACGCCCTCGACATCGCACAAGAAACGATGTTGGACGCATGGAAGGCATGGTCCGGTATCAGGCATCCGAAGACCTGGGTCCGAATCGTCGCAGAGCGGAAGCTGATTCGGCGGAAGACCTCCGTGCCGGAGAACCCTGTCGCCGAGTTGCCGGAATCCGCACCTGCACTCAGAGACGGTGTCGACATAAGCGCATGGGAAGAACGGCACGATGAGCTGAAAGCACTTGCCGCTCTGCCATTCCGGCAACGACAAGTGATGGCCTGGCACCTGGACGGCTACAAAGATGCCGAAATCGCCGACCATCTTCAGATTTCCACCGATGCAGTCCGCGCCAACCTGATGAAGGCGCGCCGCAACCTCGCGCACTACAGGAACAGTATCGAGGAAGGACAATGATCGAATTCGCCGACGATGTCGACCCAGACGAAGAGTATCCACCGCAGACAGACGAGCTCCAATTGCAACATGAGACGCTGTTGAACGAG
>NZ_JBSGBY010000203.1:0-12688 GCF_053601505.1 Nocardia sp. NPDC004722 | reverse complement strand
GTCACCTTGCCGACGCCGAGATCGATGACGTGGTCCAGGATTTCGCGCTTGCTGCCGAAGTAGCGGTAGACGGTGCCCTGGCCGATGCCCGCGCGGGCGGCGACCTGGGAGATGGCGGTGGCCTCGTAGCCCTGGGCGGTGAAGACCTCGAAAGCGGCTTCGATGATCTGCTGCCGCCGCCGCGAAGGCAGTTCGCTCTGCGGCGGGCGGCCCATCCTTCCAGGGGCTATTTCGCGGCCCCGCTCTTCGCGCCGAGATCCTTGGGGCCGTAGTCGCTGACCACCCAGGCGCCGCCGTTCTTGGCCACGGTCAGCACCAGCAGGTTGGGCACCGTCGCCGGATCCTGCTGCTGCACGTTCTGGGTCTTCTGGGTGGCGTAGACGGTGACGGTGTACTGGTCGTTGCCCTTGGCCTCCACCGAAGTACCGACCACGTCGCCGATGGCCACCACCTGGGCGTCGGTCATGATCTTGGCGAGGGTGTCGTGGACCTGGGTGTAGCGGTCGCGCAACTGATCCGAGGTGCCGCGCTGCACGCCGTCGAAGAAGGCGGGCAGATTGCGGTAGTCGTAGGTCAGCGAGCGCAGGGTGTACTCCTTGGCGACCTCCGCGGCCCGATCCCGGTCGGACTGACTGTCTTTCAGAGCGGTGTAGTCGCTGGCCGAGTTGTGCCAGAACACGCCCAGTACCAGCGCCACCACCGCGAACAGGGCCGCCGCGGCCGCCGCGAACGGGAACGCGCGCTGAGCGAAGCTGGTGGCGGGCACCGGCTTCGGCTCGGGCACGGCGGCCGCGTAGGTGTAGGCGGCAGCGGCCGGTGGCGCGTCGTTCACCTCGGCCACCGGTGGCTGCGGGATCGCGGTAAGCGTCGTGTCGGCGACGGTCTCGGTCTCCGCCTTGTCTGCGTCGCTCGTCGCGAGGTCGGCGTCGGCCTGTGCGAGCTCGGTGTCGGTCTTGTCGATGTCGGTCATGGAATGCCTTCTCTCTAGCGAGGAGTCTCGATGGCCACGTGCGCCGCGCCGTCGCCGGGGAACACCGTGGCCAGCAGGTCCACGATCGATCCGGCGTCGACCCGCAGCGGTTTGATGGCGGTGGTGGCGGGCTTCAGCACGGTGGCGATATGCGCGAGATCGGGTCCGATCAACTGGAGATAGTCGTTGATCTTGCCGACCAGCGGCCCGATCGGATCGTCGAAGATCCCCTGGCCGACGTACGAGTAGTTCTGGAACGCCCCGATGATGTGCAGCAGCTCCGGCAGCGCGGAATCGATATCGCCCGCCGCGGCGCTGAGGGTCGGCGCGCGTCCGTCGAACTTGTCGCCGAGGTTCTGCACGTTGGAGTAGAGCCGCGCGATGGCATCGTGCTTGTCGCGCAACAGGTTCGCGGTGTCGACCAGCGCGGTGGTCAGCTTGGCGACATCGGCGTCCCGGCCGTCGAACCCGGCCGCCACGGTCGAGGCCAGATTCTGCAGCTTCGCCGGATCCAGTTGCGCGGTCAGCGCGTCCAGCTTGGCCAGCGCGTCACCGACGGTGGTCGCGATCTTGACCTGCCGGTTGGGCACGATGCTGCCGTCGCGCAGATACGGACCCGCGGTGCCGGTCGGCCGGAAGTCGACGAACTGCTCGCCCGCCGCCGACAGGTTGCCGATCTGCACCACCGAATCGACCGGGATCTTGTACTTGGCGTCGTATTCGAGCCGCACCGACAACCCGCGACCGGTCGCGCCGATATCGCGAACCCGGCCGATCGGCAGGCCGCGCAATGTCACCTCGGAGGTCTTCATCAGACCGCCGGAGCTGTCGAGCAGCAGGGTGACGGTGTTGTTCTCGCGGCGCGGATCCAGATTCAGCACGCCGACGGCCATATAGCTGCCGCACACCAGGGTGAGCACCAGCAACAGCACCAGCGAAACCGGCCCGGAGAGTGAGAGTTTCATCTAGGGCACCATCCCGATCGAACGCAGTGTGGTGATCAGCTGGTCGGCCTGCACATCGGCGGAGATCTTGCGCACCTTCACATCCGGTGCCTGCAGGAAGGGGATGATCTTCTCCTTCAGCAGCGTGTGCAGGGTGTCGAGGTTCGCGCCGAGGGTGAGGTCGGCGTACCCGGCCGTCACCGCGGTCGGCGCGAGAATCGCCACGATGGACCGGAAGTCGCCGACGTGCGGCAGCAGCAGCTGACCGGCGTTCCCGGCGAGCTGACCGCCGCTGATGATCAGATTGACCACCGCCAGCAGCACATCCGACAGGCCCGCCGCGCGATCCGGCCCGTAGGTGAGGATGGTGTCGACCGAACCGCGCCCGGCCTCGAGTTTGGCGGTGATCGCCTGCGCCGAGGTGAGGATGCGATTCAAATCGTCGGTGTGCGAGGCCATATCGTGCAGCGCCGCCCGCCCGGCCCGGTTGACCCGGTCCAGTTCCGCCGGATCCGACGGGAACGCCGCGTTCACGTCCACGACCATCTTCTGGATGTCGGTCCAGCGCCCGCCGGTGATGATGTTCGACAGCGCCCGCAGAATGTCCTCCACGTTGGTGGCGGGAATGGTCTGCGACACCGGGATCGTGTCACCGTTGGCGAGGAAGGAGTCCGCTGCGTTCTTCGGGGCTTCCAGGGCGATGTGGATATCGCCGAGGATGGTGTCCTGCCGCAGTTCGGCCGTGGTGGTCTTGGGCAGTTTGGCGTCACTGTGCAGTTTCACCGTGGCCACCGCGGTGGTGCCGATCAGGTCGATGTGGTCGAGCATGCCGATCTCGACGCCGTCGGCGATCACCTTGGCCCGGTCCGGCAGGTTGAGCACCGAGCCGAATTCGATACGGACGGTGTAGGTGTCGCCGCTGGGATAGGTGCCCGGGATCGGGATGTCGGTGGCCTTCACCCCGCAGCCGCTCAGCAGTAGCGTCGCCGCGGTCAGCACCGGCAGCAGTTTCAGGACGGTGCGCCTCATTTCGCACCCGCCTGCGGTAGCTGGGCGGCCAGCGGCGGCAGTGCGGCGAGCAGCGAGTTGATATCGCCCTCGTGCTGCTGGAACAGCGTATGCGCCTGCGGCAGCACGGAATCCAGGAGACCGTAGATCTGGCTGTCGTACTTGCCGACATTGCGGGCGATCACCGGCAGGAACTCCACCGCGATGTCCACGGCCCCGGAGAACTCGGCCGAGAAATCGCCGATCAGCTGCAACCCGTTGCGCAGATTGTTGAGCACCTCGGCCATGTCCGGCCAGTTGGTGACGAACATGGTGGTGAGCTGATCCAGATTGTCGACCAGCCGCCGGAACACCGCGTCCTTCTGCGTGGGATCGCCGATCGCGGCCGAAAGCCGTTGCAGCAGTTGGTTCCACTGCTGACCGGTCCCGTCGATGGCGCTGTTGGCGGCGGTCAGCGTGTCATCGAGCAGGGTGTCGGGTTTGCCGCCGGGGTTGGCGCCCCCGGTCAGGTCCCCGGCCAGCTTGCCCATGGCGTCGAGCGCCTCGCTGATGCCGATCGGCGTCTTGGTGTGGTCGAGCGGAATGCATTTCGACGTGTCGTAGCGCGCCCCGCCGGTGTACGGCTTGGTGAGTTCCACGTGCCGGTCGGTCACGATGGAACTCGACATGGTGACGGCCTGGATATCGGCCGGAAGCTTCACCGAGTCCTTGACGCTCATGGTGACCCGCATCCGGTCACCCAGCGCCTCGATCTTCGACACCGTGCCGACATCGACGCCGAGCATGGTGACGCTGTTGCCCTCGTACAGCCCGACGGTGTCGGTGAATTCGGCGCACACGCTCTGTTTCGGATCGCGGACCGTGGTCGCCCACGACACCCCGACCGCACCGGCGGCCACCACCGCCACCGCGACCCCGGCGGCGAGTGCTGTTCTACCCCATCTCATTCAGCACGCCTTGCCTTCGTAGGGAATGCACAGCTGGACGCCCGCGACCGGCGCATCGACCTTGATCTGCGTGCCCAGCAGGCCATTGAGCTTGGTGATGACATCGCGCAATCCATTGATCACGGTGTCGATCCGGTTCGGGTCGTCGAACAGCTTGGACACCAGCTGCTCGAACTGGGTCACCGACGGTTCGACGCTGTCGCCGTAGGCCATGATCGGGCGGTGCAGGATCACCAGCAGCCGCTTGACCAGGTTGAACAGGCCCACGATGTCGTTCTTGCGGTTGCCGAGGCGGTCGGCGACCTGCCCGAGCTGCTTGACGAAATCCGCCAGCAGCGCCTTGTCGGTGGCGATGGCGGCGATGTATTCGTCGGACACGTTCAGGGCGGTATTGAGCTGATCGGTGCGCTGCGCGAGCATCCCGGTCAGCTCGTTGGCATTGCCGATCACGCTGCGCAGCGCGTCGGGCTGGCCCTGCAACGCCGTGTTGAGCTGCCCGATGGTGTCGCGCATGGTGGAGGCGTCGACCTGGCCGAAGATCGGGGTGCCCTTGTCGAGGATGTCGCTGAGCTCGAACGGGGTGGCGGTGCGCTCCGGCGGAATGTGGTGCGCGCCCAGGCTCTTGTCGCCCGCCGGGGCCAGCGCCAGGTAGTGGCCGCCGATCGGGGTCAGCATCTTGACCTCGACCGCCGACCGATCACCCACGCGCACATCGTGATTCACCGTGAAGGCGACCTCCACGTGATCGCCGACCAGATCCACGCTGCGGATCTTGCCGACATTGATGCCCGCGATGCGCACCTCGTCGCCCGCCCGGGCCCCGCCCGAGATCTTGAAGTCGGCCACGTAGGTCTGCTTGCCGAACGGGATGACGTACACCGCCCCGGCCACCGCCAGCGCGATCACGCACACCACGACACCGGCCATGCCCCAGCGCAATTGGGTGTTCTGGTCGCCGCGACCGGCGACCACGTCGCGAATCAGCTGTCCGACATATGTGATCAGTGCCCGCATCAGTTGCACACCACCAGGTTCTGGGTGGACAGGATGACGCCGACCGCGGCGGGCAGCGCCGCCTCACCGTTGGTGCAGGTGATGCGCGGCTGATAGCCCTGGCCGGGGGTCGACTGGTTGAGGCCCGTCACCAATTGCGGTGTGAGGGCGAGGATCTGGGTGAGCTGGTCGGTCTGCGGCACGAGTCGGCGCAGCAGGCCGTCGATCGGCCCGTAGCCCTGGTCGTAGGCGTCGCGGCCCTGCTCCAGGATCGGGATCAGCGGTCGCAGCACCGCATTGGCGGTGTCGACGGCGCTGAGCATGGTGTCGGTCTTGGAGGTGAACTGGTGCAGGATGCCCGCGAGCTGCTGCACCAGGTCGCCGACCGCCTGGGATTTGCCGCCGATGGCGTCGGCGACCACGCCCAGATTGCGGATCAGCAGCACGATCACCGCTTCGCTGTCCTTGGCGTGTTTGGTCAGCGCGTCCACGTCCGACAACACCGGGCCGATGCCCGAGCCGTCGCCCTGGATGACCCGCAGCAGGTTGGTGCCCAGCTGGTTGAGTTCGGCGGGATCCAAGGTGTCGAACATCGGCTTGAAGCCGTTGAACAGCTTGGACACGTCGAAGCTGGGGATGGTCCGCTCCACCGGAATCGTTGCTCCGGCAGCCAGTTTCGCATCGCCCTGACCGTCGGTGAGCAGCTCGACGTAGCGCTGGCCGATCAGGTTCTGGTAGCGGACCGCGGCCTTGGTGTTGTCGTAGACCGGGCGGGACTTCTCGACGGTGAAGTGCACGCGCGCCCGGGTGCCGCCGTCGAGGCTCACCGCCTCGACCTTGCCGACGGCCACCCCGGACATGCGCACCGAGTCACCGGCGAAAAGCCCGGAGACATCGGTGAACACGGCGTCGTAGGAGACCTTCTCCCCCGGGATCGGGGTGCGCAGCGCGGTGATGATGAAGGTGGTGCAGGCGGCCACGATCACCAGGAACACGGTGAGTTTGACGGCGGATCTGGTGATATCGCTCATTTCGCCCCTCCCGCCAGCGAATCCGCCAGGTACGGCATGGTTTTGGCGATCAGTTCCAGCTGCAGCTGCACGTGGCCGTCCACCACCGGCAGTGCGCCGTCCATGGCCGCGAGCAGATTCGGCACCCGGTTGTAGGCCGGGGCCACCGAGCCGATCGAGACGCTCAGCGGCACCGCCAGATCCAGCACGCTGTCGAGGATCTTCTCCAGATCCGGGTTGTTCTGTTGCAGCAGATTCGAAATCCCCAGCAGCACGGCGTCGTTCACGCCGTTGACGGCCTTGTTGGTGCGCGCCCGGTTGTCGGCGTCACCGAAGTAGGCGCTCTGCTCGAGCACCGCCAGCACGGCGTGCCCGGCCGAGGGGGTCAGGTCCCGGAACGCGCCGGTCATGTCCCCGCCGATGCGCAGATAGTGCGCCAGGGTGTTCTGCTGGCCGTCGGCCAAGGTCTTGGCGGTCTCGAAGAACGACTGCAGCACCGGTCCCAGGCTGGCGGTGTTGTCGAGCAGCAGATCGAACAGCCGGTGCACCGAGGCCGAATCCAGCACCTGGGTCAGCCGCGCCGCGCGGCGGAAGACACCGGCCACCGTCGCGTTGGTGGCGTTCTCGCCGATCTGCAGGATGGCGTGCTCCTTCAGCTTGCCGCCGCCCGCGCCGGGCACCAATTCGATGGCGCTGGAACCGAATACGTTCGAGGAGGTGAAGCGCGCGGTCACGTCATCGGTGAGCGCGTCGGCCTGGCGGCGTTCGATCCGCAGCGAGATGCGCTGATGCCCGTAGCCGATGGTCTGCACCTTCTCGACGGTGCCGATGGCGTAGCCGCGGAACTTCACCTCCGCGCCCGGTGCGAGACCCTCACCCAGGGTCGCCGCGTCCACGGTGACCTCGAAGCGATCGGCGAAACCGCCCCGCGCATAGGAACTCACCGCGATCGTCACCACGACCAGTACGACGGCGATCACCAGCCCCCGCACGCGCAGCATCCACGCTCCGGCGCTACGGCCGGAATGATCCTTGAAAATGGCCATGATTCACCCCGAGATCCGGATGCCGACATCCAGGCCCCAGATCACGATCGTCAGGATCATGTCCAGGATGACCACCAGCACCAGGCTGGCGCGGATGGCGCGGCCCGATGCGCGACCCACACCCTCCGGGCCGCCCGAGGCGTAGAAGCCCTGGTAGCCGTGGATGAGAATGATGGCGACCACGAAGATCGTCGCCTTGATCAGTGAGGCGACCACGTCGCCGGGTTGCAGGAAGGCGTCGAAGTAGTGGTAGTAGGTGCCCGAGGACTGCCCGTGCAGCACGTTCACCACGGTCGCGCACGACAGGTACGACAGGATCAGCGTGAGCAGGTGCAGCGGCACGATGGTGACGACGCCGGCGATGACACGGGTGGTCACCACGAACGGCATCGGCCGGATGCCGATGGCCTCGAGCGCGTCGATCTCCTCGGCGATGCGCATCGCGCCGATCTCGGCGGTCATGCGGCAACCCGCCTGTGCCGCAAAGCCGATCGCGGCCACCATGGGCGCCATCTCGCGGGTGTTGGCGTAGGCGGAGACGAACCCGGTGAGCGGGCCCATGCCGACCATGTTCAGCGCGGTGAAACCCTCCACGCCGATGGAACCGCCGACCGCGATGCCCAGGAACGCCAGCACCGCCACGGTGCCGCCGCCCACGATGATCGCCCCGGAACCCCAGGTGATGTCGGAGAGGATGAGCATGGTCTGACGGCGGTAGTACTTGAGCGTGTGCGGGATCGCCGCGAGCACCTCGACCACGAAAGTCGCCTGGTGGCCCAGGGATTCGAAGACGGTCATGGGCGCCTGCGCGGTCTGGCCGATGACCCGGCCCGCGTGGCCGAGCGGTGTGTATCTGGCAGGTACCTGGGTCATCAGCCCACCTGCGTCGGGATGAACATCGAAACCAGCTGCGTGATCACGAGATTCACGCCGAAGGCCGCGATCACGCCGATCACCACGGCCGCGTTCACGGCATTGGCGACGCCGCGCGGACCGGCGGTGGCCTCGAGGCCGCGCTGACACGACACGATGAGCACGATGATGCCGAAGATGACCGCCTTCACGATGGCCACCCACAGGTCGCTCATCTTGGCGAAGGCGGCGAAAGCCGACAGGTAGGAACCCGGTGTGACGCCCTGGAATCCGACGGCGATCACGTAGCCGGTGAACACACCCATGAAGATGATCAGCATGCACAGCAGCGGCGTGAGCACGATCATCGCCGCCAGCCGCGGCGCGACCAGGCGGCGGATCGGGTCGATGCCCATGACGCGCAAGGCATCCACCTCGTCGCGGATGGTGCGCGCGCCCAGGTCCGAGGCGATGGCCGAACCGGCCGCGCCGCCCAGCAGCAGCGCGGTCACCATGGGCGCGCCCTGGCGGATCACCCCGAGACCGCCCGCGGCGCCGGAGACCGAACTCGCGCCGACCTGCTGGGTCAGGCTCCCCACCTGCACCGCCACGATGACGCCGAACGGAACCGATACCAGCACAGCGGGAATCGCGGTCACGCTGACGATGAACCAGCCCTGCTGTAGCGTGTCACGCCACGGATGGCGCAGTTTGACGATGTCGACGACCAGGTACCGGAACGCCGCGATCGCGAGCTGAATCGTCCGCCCGAACGTCCGCAGTCCCGAAAGCACGAATTCGATGGCCTGCCGCAGTAACGGATCCGGCCCTCGAACAGCCTTGTCGACCAATGTTCACCACCCCACAGCCCCACTGTTTTGGTCGATGCCGACCGGTCCCTCTGTTGACCGGTTCCGACTGACCGAGACAGTAATACACATTTCGGACTGACGTGTCAGTCTTCACGGAAATATCCGAGGGCTTGACAGCGGTCCGCGTGCCGGTGAAAAATGCGCGCATCGCGCGTATAGCACCTTCTACCAGCAGATTTCAGCAATGGGTCGGCAAATGCGAAATGCCGCCAGACCAGTCGGTAGGTCCAGCGGCATTTCAGATTTAGCGGGCGATTAACTCAACTGCGGGCGCACGACCTCACGACTGTCCGGACAGTGCGAGCAGCGCGCTCAACGGCCGCGACTCATCGGCGCAGACACCCCGATCCACCTGCGCGGCACGGCCGATCAGATCCCGGGCGGCCCGGAACTCAGCAGGACGCGCGATGCTCACGACCCCGGTCGCCACACCCTCGCGCACGGCGAGCACGGTCGCGTCACCATCCTCGACGCAACCCCGCACCACGAGCTCGTCCGAATCTCGAATAGTGCCCGCGAACTGGATGTTTCGTCCGTACTGCAGCGTCCATCCCCACGACACCTCGCCCGGTGCCGGAGGCAGCCCGAGCATGGAACGCGCCGCTCCGGCCCCCTGCGCCTGAGCGCTGTTCCAATGCTCCTCCCGCCGATACTCGCCCACCACCGGATCGAATCGACTCGCCGCGTCACCGGCCGCGTATACCCCGGCAGCCGAGGTGCGATAGCACTCATCGACCCGAATTCCGTCGGAAACCGCCAGTCCCGCAGCCTCGGCGAGTGAAGTGTCCGGGACAGATCCGATCGCCACCAGTACGGCAGCCGCCGACCAGCTGCGGTCATCAGCCGCGACGGTCACGATCCCCTCGCCGTGGCGCTCGAACCGGCGCAGTTGCACGCCGGTATGAATCGCGACCCCGTTGTCGGCATGCAGCTTCCGCACGAAGTCACCGATCATCGCCGGCGCGACCCGCTCGAGCGGCCCGCCCGCGGCATCCAGCACGGTGACCTCGGCCCCCAGTCCCCGCGCGGTTGCCGCGACCTCGCACCCGATGAGCCCGGCCCCGACGATGACGAGCGACCCACCCCGCCCGATCGCCGCCCGCAGGGTCTCCGCATCCGCCCGGCCACGCAACACGTGAACCCGCGCGGCACCCTCCGATTCCCCGAAACCGCCCCGGATTGTGGCACTTCCGGCCCCGTCGAACAGGGTCGACGGGAGCTTGCGCGGGCGAGCGCCGGTGGCCAACAGCAGGCTGTCGTAGCCGATGGCGGAGCCGTCGGCGAGCCAGACCAGGCCGGGGCCGGGGTCGATGGAGGCGACCCGGGTGCCGAGGCGAAGTTCGATGTCGTGGGTGTGCCAGAAATCGCTGGGCTGCAGCAGGGTACGGCGATCCTCGACGGTGCCCGCCAGGATTTCCTTGGACACCATGGGCCGCCGATAGGGCGGCTCGGGTTCCGCTCCGAGCAGGACTATTTCGCCGGTGTAGCCCTCGGTGCGCAGGGTGCGGGCGGCGGTGGCGCCCGCGACGCCCGCGCCCACGATGACGATGCGGCCGGTCACGCGCGGCTGACCTCGACCATTTCGAAATCGGCCTTGGCCGCACCGCAATCCGGGCAGGACCAGTCCTCGGGAATGTCGGCCCAGCGGGTGCCGGGCGCGATGCCGTCCTCGGGCCAGCCCAGCGCCTCGTCGTATTCGAAGCCGCACTGCACGCACTGGAAGAGCTTGTAATCGGTGGTCATGGCAAGGTCCTGTCTAGGTGGGTTCGAAGTCGAGCTTTTCGCGGACGCCGCAGTCGGGGCAGCACCAGTCGTCGGGCACGGCCGCCCAGGCGGTGCCGACCGGGAAGCCCTCGCGGGGTGCGCCTTTCGCCTCGTCGTAGACGTAGTCGCAGACCGGGCAGCGGTAGGCGGCCATCACGCCACCCCGTACTTCGCCAGCACGCGCGCACGCTTGCGAGGCTGGATGTTCACGCGGGTGATGTCGCCCGAATAGTGCTCCAGCACACGGTGATCCATCACGCGCCGCCACAGTGGCGGGAAATATGCCAGCGAGATCATGCTCGCGTAGCCGCTGGGCAGGTTCGGCGCGCCGTCCATGCTGCGCAGGATCTGGTAGCGGCGAGTGGGATTCGCGTGATGATCGCTGTGCCGCTGCAGGTGGTAGAGGAAGATGTTGGTGACGATGTGGTCAGAGTTCCAGCTGTGCTCGGGCGTGCAGCGCTCGTAGCGGCCCACGGCGGTCTTCTGCCGCATCAGCCCGTAGTGCTCGAGATAGTTCACCGTCTCCAGCAGGGTGAAACCGTAGATCGCCTGGATCACCAGCCACGGCAGGATCGACGGTCCGAACGCCGCGACCAGCGCACCCCACAGCACCACCGACATCAGCCATGCGTTGAGCACGTCATTGCGAATCGTCCACGGCCGCTTGCCGAGTCGCTCCAGCCGCTTGGCCTCGAGTTCCCACGACGAGCGCAGGCTCCCCCACACGCTGCGCGGCAGGAACGCCCAGAAGGTCTCGGCGAAGCGGGCGCTGGCCGGATCCTCCGGCGTGGCGACCCGCACGTGGTGGCCGCGATTGTGCTCGATGTAGAAGTGCCCGTAGAACGTTTGGGCCAGCGTGATCTTCGACAGCCAGCGCTCCAGATCGTCCTTCTTGTGGCCGAGTTCGTGCGCGGTGTTGATGCCGACGCCGCCCATCACGCCCATGCTCAGCGCGAGCCCGAGCTTGGAGACCAGGCCCAGCCCGCCGTCGATGCCCAGCCACGACAGATCGCTCGCGGTCCACAGGTAACAGGCGGCGGTGAGGCTCAGCAGCTGGAAGGGGATGTAGGCGTAGGTGCAGTAGCGGTAGTACTTGTCGTTCTCGAGGTACTCCATCACCTCGTCGGGCGGGTTCTGCCCGTCGGGCCCGAAGAAGCGGTCCAGGACTGGCAGCAAGCCGTACACCAGCAGCGGGCCGATCCACCACCAGACCGGGGCGACCGCCGACCAGCCGAGCTCGTTGAACGCCCAGACGAAGGCCGTGGCCAGGAACAGCGCGGTCGGCGGCACCAGTCCGAACAACCACAGATACCGCTTGCGATCACGCCACTGCGGTCGCGCCGCAGCCTCCCCATCGCTGAACCGGGAACGAGACGTCGTCATTGCCGTACTCCTAGCATTTACACTTTCCGAAGAACTGTATTCATTAGATACAGAGTCACGTAATCTGTCAACGACGGGACGAAAGGCGAGCTCATGTACGATCGGGGCGTGGTTGAAGCGCCGAACTTCCAGAACGAGATGCGGCAACTGTTGCGCGAGCGGATCGTCGACGCCGGACGCCGCATCGTGGTGACCGAGGGCTGGGGTGCGGTGAACATGTCGCGGCTGGCCAAAGAGGTGGGCGTGAGCCGGCCGGTGCTCTACAAGGAGTTCGGCAACAAGCACGAATTGGCCGAGGTGGTGATCCGCCAGGAGGTCGACGGCTTCCTGATCGGCATCGCCGAGAGCCTGGCCGCGCATCCGGCGGACGCGGTAGCGGGCTTTACGGCGGCGGTCGAATACACACTGCGGACCGGCGCCGACAACACGTTGCTCAAGGCGGTGCTGGCCGGACGGTCGGCGACCGACACCGCCCTGCTGCCGGTGCTGATGACCGAGACCGAGCCCGTGCTCGGGCGCGCGATCAGCGCCCTGACCGCGGCTATCCGCGCACAGTACGGGCTCGGGGAGATGGACGAGGCCGGACTGCTCTCGATGACCGAGGTGCTGGTCCGGCTCGCCCTGAGCCATCTGTTCCAGCCGACCGGGCCCGTCGATCGGGCCGTCGAGCAGATCCGGCTGGTGATCTCGGCGACGTTCGGCGCGGCCCTCGGCTCGATCCCGGCTTCGGCCGCGCCGCAACGGGATTAGGTCACTTCAACCTCGCGGCGAGGCGGGTGGCGTTCATGTGGGCGATGGCCTCGATGCTGATCATCGGGTTCACGCCCGAGGCGGTCGGGAAGCAGGAGCCGTCGGCCACCACGATATTCGGCACGTCCCAGGTCACGCCGTCGGGATTG
>NZ_JBSGBY010000202.1:0-12694 GCF_053601505.1 Nocardia sp. NPDC004722 | reverse complement strand
GTGGGCTTGGGGGGGGGGGGGGGGGGGGGGGGGGGCCCGGGGGGGGGTGGGGGGGGCGCGCACCGGCCCCGGGCGGGGGGTGATGGGGGGCCGGGGCCGGGGCCCGGCGCGCACCTGGGAGAAACCGGCCTGGACCAAGGCCGCCGGGGCCACGCCCGAGGATGTCGCCGCACTGGTGAAAGCGGTCGGTGAGATCCTCGACGGCCGCGTCCTGACGCGCGACGAGTTGGTGCGAGAGATCATCGCCGAACCCCGATTCCAGCCGTTGGAGACGCATCTGCGGTCGGGCTGGGGTTCGATGCTCAAGCCGCTGGCCTGGCAGGGCGCCCTCTGTTATGGGCAAAGTCGCGGCACCGCAGTCACCTTCACCCATCCCACGCATGTGGTTCCCGGCTGGCCGGGTATTCCGGACCCCGATACCGCCGCGCCCACACTCATCCGCGCCTATCTCGGCGCGTACGGCCCGGCGACGCCGGACATCTTCAACAACTGGCTGACCCGCAATTTCTTGAGCAAACCGACTGTGCGCCGCTGGTTTTCGGAGTTGGGCGACGAACTGACCGAGATCGAGATCGAGGGCCGCACCGGCTACTTCCTCACCGAACACCTCGATGAGCTGGTCGCCACCGAGCCGACCGCGGCGGTCCACCTCCTGGGCCAGTTCGATCAGTACGTGCTGGGTCCCGGAACCGCCGACACCGCACTGCTGCCCGGCGATCACCGCGCCAAGGTCAGCCGCACCGCAGGCTGGATCTCCCCGCTGGTTCTGCTCGGCGGCCGCATCGCCGGAACCTGGGATCTCGACAAGGGCGAGCTGATCGTGTCGATGTTCGACGGCGCTCCCGCGCCTCTCACCGACATCTCCGCCGACCTACCACGTCTGAGCCTGGCCACCGGACAACCGATCGACTCCGTCCGCGCCGCTTGACCGTTCTCACCCGGGCTGGGTCATTCCCGATTCCCCCGGAATCCCCTGTGCGCGAACCATTTCGTCCGGGTGGATTTTCAGGGGTGTTCTCAGGGGTTGTCCGGATGTTCGGGACATTCGCCGTCCCTACCGTCGAGGTATGCGAATCGGGCTGATGGCGGCGGTGCTGGCGGTGGCGGGTGCGGCGGGTTGCGGGACGGTGAGTACGACGGCCCCGCAACCGGTCTCGACCACGCCGATGGCGGTCTCGCCGCAGCGGGTCGAGCGGGTCCGCGACGATATCGACGGGCTGGTGCGGGCCGGGACCACCGGGGCGATCGCCACCCTCACCGAGAACGGTCAGACGGTGACGTTGACGGCCGGGGTCGCCGATCGGACCAGCGGGGCGGCGATTCCGATGGCCCCGGCGCAGCAGGTGCGCATCGGCAGCATCTCGAAAACCTTTGCCGCGGCAATGATCATGCAGCTGGTGTCGGAGGGCAAGGTGCGGCTCGACGCGCCGATCGACACCTATCTGCCGGGTCTGCTGACCGGCAATGGCGTGGACGGGCGGGCGATCACCGTGCGGCAGATCCTGCAGCATCGCAGCGGACTGCCCGAGTTGTCGGAGGATCCCGAACTCGACGAGGTGAAGGCGGTGGGCGACCGTCGCACCTTCACCCCCGCCGAGGAGATCGCCATCGCGCTGCGGCATCCGGCGCAGTTCCCGCCGGGGGACCGGTTCCAGTACACCAACACCAACTTCATCGTGGCGGGGATGCTGATCGAAAAGGTGACGGGCAGACCGTATTCCGACGAGCTGGCCGCCCGCATCACCACCCCGAACCTGCTCACCGACACCTATCTGCCCGGCCCCGGCGAGGTCGACTTCCGCGGCCCCCACCCGCACGGCTACACCACCGTCGACGGCAAGCCCGTCGATGTCACCCGCTCCGAGCCGTCGATTCCCTGGAGCGCGGGTGGCCTCATCTCCACCGGGGCCGACCTCAACCGCTTCTACATGGCCCTGCTGTCCGGCAAGATCATCACCGACGCCCAGTCCCACGACATGCTGGCCACCCTGCCCGAATCTGCCGCCAACCCCCTCGAATACGGCCTCGGCATCGGTTACACCCAACTCTCCTGCGGCGCACGCTACTTCGGCCACACCGGCGGCATCGCGGGCTACACCACCATCTCCGGAGCCACCCCCGAAGGCCGAGCGATCACCCTCGCCCTCACCGACTCCGGAGCCCCTATCCCGAACTATCTCGATCTCCTCTCCCACGCCCTGTGTCCCTAGGCGGCCTCGAGGGTGGTGCGATTGCGGATGATGGCGAGGCCCGCGACGACGGACAGGACCAGCAAGGTCAGGGCGAAGGTCGTCGCGCCGGTCGAGAGGCCGACCACGTCGCTGAGGTATCCGACGCTGACGGGCAGCAAGCCAGCGGGGAGGTAGCCGCCGATATTGAACGCCGCGTTGGCTTCCGCGAGCCGTGCGGCGGGGACGGCATGGCCCAGGAGGGATAGGCCGCCGAGTTGACCCAGACCCTGTCCCGCTCCGGCGAGCAGGGCCGAGGCGATCAGGAACACCGGGGATTGGATGTGGACCGCGATGACCAGCGTCAACATGGCTAGTCCGGTCGCGATGGCCGAGATCGTCATCGTGACCGGGCGGGGCAGGGAGCGGGCCGCAAACTGGACGGCGGTGGCGGTGAAGAACATCGCGAAGGCCATGGCGCCCGCGACGATTCGGCTGGTGGTGCCGAGCAGGCCGGACAACAGGGCCGGGCCGAGGGAGAGCACGAACGAGGTCGCGGTGATGCCGGGGGCGAAGACGGCGATGCCGAGGAAGAGCTGACGGCGGTTCTCCAGCGGGACGCGGGGGACCCGGATCCACGATCCCGTGCCGCGCTCCGCGGGCCGGGCTACCGGCATGCGCAGCACCGTGATGTACGCCGTTGTGAGCAGTGCGATCTCGAGCAGGAACACAGAGACGGTGGGCGCGGGTACGGTCTCGGAGAGCACACCTGACAGCAGCGGGCCGACGCCCGCGCCCAGCACCATGGCCGTCGAGGCGAACAGCGCGCCGAGATGCTTGCGCTCCGGACCGGCCACATCCGCGACGGCCGCCATGCCCGCCGACACCGCGGCACCCACCGCGATGCCCGTCAGCAGCCGCGCGATCATCAGGGCGATGACACTGGGCGCGGTCGCGAAGATGAGGCAGGCGATGGCCGCGAGCAGCAGTGCCGGGAGCAGAACTGCCTTGCGCCCCAGCCGGTCCGAGGCGATGCCCGAGACCAGCAGGGAGCCGAGCAGTCCGACGATGTAGAACGCGAAGACGACGGTCATCGTGCCCTTGGAGAATCCGAAGTCGCGCTGCCACAGCACGTACAGCGGCGTCGCGGCATTCGAGAGCACGAAGACGGCGGTCACCGGCCAGGCGGCGAGCCAGATCCACCACGTCGGGGCCACCCGGGGGTGGGTTCCGAGATCGGCCGTGTCCGCCGGACGAGATTGTGTCGCAACCACTTCCACTACCTCCACTCATAGTTCGAATTAACTCGAACTAGTACGAATGAAGTCGAACATAGCATGCTGTACGATCAAAGTCGTACAAGCGCCGACGCCGAGGAGCCAGACCATGCCGACCAAGGTTCGCCCCACCTCGACGTTCGTGCTCCCGCCGGAACCCGCCACGGTCCCGGACCCGCTGCCCGAACCCACCCTCGACGAGCTGCGCCTGGAAACCGTCATGGCCGCCCTGAGCGACCCGCTGCGGCTGTTCATCGTGCAGAAGCTGCTGCTCGACGCCGAGTCCTACGACCACCCCTGCGGCTGGTTCGGCATCGACCGCCCGAAATCCTCACTGACACACCACTTCAAGGCTCTGCGCGAAGCCGGGGTCACACGTCAACGCCAGTACGGCCTCGAACGCCGCAGTCAGGTCCGCATCGACGACCTCCAGACCCGCTTCCCCGGCCTGCTCGACCTGGTCGCGGCGTGGCAGCCCGCCGACTGAGGCCCGCTAGGCTGCGCGAATGCGGACGGAGCGCGAGCAGCGACTGATCGACACGGTGGCGTGGGTACGGATCGAGGACGGTCAGATCCTGTGCGCGCGGCCGCGCGGCAAGGATGTCTTCTATATCCCGGGCGGCAAACGCGAAGGCGCGGAGACGGATCTGGAGACTCTCGTCCGCGAGATCCGCGAGGAGCTTACCGTCGAGCTCACGCCCGAATCCGTCGCCCACGTGGGCACCTACGAGGCCCTGATTCCCGACGCGGTCGTGCGGATGGCCTGCTACACCGCCGAATATTCCGGCACGATCGCGGTCAGCAGCGAGATCGAGGAAATCGCCTGGTTCACCTACGCCCATCGGCCGCAGGTGCCGCCGGTGGATCAGCTGCTCTTCGACGATCTGGTGGCCGACGGCCTGCTCACACGCTGACGCGCGGCACGAAAACTGGAACAGGTACCGCATCCGTACTCACCGGTAATCATACACACACTGGTCAATTTGTAGAACGTGTTCTAGTGTTGTGGGCACAACGTTTCCAGTGCCGGAAAGTTCAGAGGAGCCCACCACACATGCGTACCGAGATCTGTGATCGCCTCGGCATCGACGTGCCCATCTTCGCCTTCACCCACTGCCGCGACGTGGCCGCCGCGGTCAGCAATGCGGGCGGTCTGGGTGTGCTCGGCGCGGTCGGTTTCACCGCGGAGCAGCTCGAGGTGGAGTTGCAGTGGCTCGACGACCACGTGCAGGGCGTCTACGGCGTCGACCTGGTCATTCCCTCCAAATACGAGGGCAAGGGCGTCGAGGGCCTGAGCCCCGAGGAGCTGGAAGCCCAACTGGCCAAGCTGGTTCCGCAGGGCCACCGCGACTTCGCGGAGCAGATCCTCAACGATCACGGCGTGCCGCACCTGCCGCCGGAGGAGAAGCACAACCAGCTGCTGGGCTGGACCGCCACCACGGTCGCCCCGCAGATCGAGGTGATTCTGAAGCACCCCAAGGCGAAGCTGGTCGCCAATGCGCTGGGCACGCCGCCCGATGACGTGATCAAGCAGATCCAGGACTCCGGCCGCCTCATCGGCGCGCTGTGCGGTTCGGTCAAGCACGCGCTCAACCACAAGAACGCCGGGCTCGACTTCGTGGTCATGCAGGGCACCGAGGGTGGCGGCCACTGCGGTGAGATCGCCTCGATGGTGCTGTGGCCGCAGGTGATCGACGCCATCGGCGATATGCCCGCCCTCGCCGCCGGCGGCATCGGCAACGGCCGTCAGGTCGCGGCCGCGCTCGCCATGGGCGCGGCGGGCGCGTGGACCGGTTCGCTGTGGCTGACCGTCGAGGAGGCCAATGTGCCGCCCGCGCAGATGCAGACCTACATCGACGCCACCAGCTCCGACACCGTGCGCTCGCGCTCGTGGACCGGCAAGCCGTGCCGCATGCTCAAGAACGACTGGACCGAGGCGTGGGAAGCGCCGGAGAACCCGAAGCCGCTGGGCATGCCGCTGCAGATGATGGTGGCCCTCGACGGCGTCAAGCGCGGGCACCGCTACCCCGAGCAGGCCAAGGACGTGAACTTCAACCCGGTCGGCCAGGTCGTCGGGATGATGAACAAGATGGAGCGCTCCGCCGACGTGGTGCAGCGGCTCATCGCCGAGTACCTGGAGTCCTGCGAGCGGCTCAACAAGCTCAACAACGGCTGACAGACAGCACAATTCGGCGCGCCGGGCAGGGCTACCTCGGCGCGCCGAGTCGTTTCCGGCGGCAGTTGGTCGCCGGAATGGTTACGAGTGGGTCCGTGCTGCGGCCACGGTGAACGTCAAGCTGCCGATGGCGACCGCGCCTGCGGTCGCCAACAGAAGCAGCCCCATGGGCGAATGGCCGACGCCGTCGCCCAGCACGCGCCAGATCTCGGAGCGCAGGCCGACGGTGATCGGCATTCCCAACGCGGCGGCTGTGACGGCGGCGCGGACCATGCGATGCGTTCGGTTCGGGCGCGGTCGCGGGGCGATGAAAACGAGGATGTGGTTGCCCAGCATCGCGATACCGAAGAATCCGGTGGTGGCGATGACGATCGCGAACAGGATGAGCAGCGGGTCGGTCCAGCTCTCGCCGACGGCTTGCGCGGCGACCACCGCCACCCCGGCGCACCCGGCCGCCGCCGCGAGCACGGCGATGTCGTGACGGCGGGCGAACGCCGCCACCGAGCCCAGGAACTCGGGACGGACGATGGTTCGTCCGCCGGTGAGCAGTGCGGCCAGCGGTTCGATGTCGTCGACCCAATCCGCGTCGTGCGCCCGTCCGGACTCCGGCAGTCGCAGCGCTTTTCGTTGCAGGATCAGCCCGGCGACCGCGACGGCGGTGAGGATGGCGAGTGCGGCGATCAGCACCGGCGTGGTCGGTGCTCTCCAGTCCTCGCGATCGGCCCGGGCGGCGACCGCGACCCAGTCCACGGCCGCGCTCAACGCGACCAGCCCCGTTATCGCGGTGGCCGTCCGCACCAGCTGTGCGACCCGAAAGGCGGGCTGGGGTTGCCCCTTGCGCCACAGCAGCATTCGCAGTGCGAGTAGCAGGAGCACGCCCGGCACAACGAATTCGGCGAAGGACACCATGACGTCATACGGGTCCGCCTGCCACGGGCTCGCCGCTCGTACGGCCTTGGCCTGGGTTGTCGTCCATGCCAGGGCGACGAATCCGGTACCCGCCGCGAACGAGGTCGTCAGCGCCGCGGCCGTAACACCCCGGACCCCGTCGTCGGCCGATTCCAACTGTCGATTCTCCACTGCTACCACTCCTTTCGACCGGGTACTGCCGGTCACCCTCGCGATAGTACGCGCCGCGTACTACGCAGCACGAGCTACGCAATGTGTACTACTCTGCGAGGAGAGCCGAAGAGGAGGTCGTCATGCTGGCCAACGACGCACAGGTGCTGGTGATGTGGGCGCTCGCCGAGGGGCCGTTGCACGGCTATGCGATCAATGCCGCGATCGAGGAATTGGTCGGTGAACGATTGGCGGCAGGAAGCCTCTACGGAGCGCTGGCGCGGCTCGAAGCCAAAGGATTGATCGAAGCACTCGATGGCGTCGGGCGGCAGCGTCCGGTTCGCTTGACCCCGCAGGGCACGGCCTTGCTGGAACGAGAACTGCGGTCGATGGCCGAGGTGTCGAGCACCGGACTGCGGCGCCTGGGGGTCAGCCCGGCATGATCGGCTTCACCCGAATCCTGGTGCGGCTGCTGTATCCCCGGCCCTACCTCGACAGGTGGGGTGAGGACCTGTGCGCCGCAGCGTGTTTCGACGGCTGGCGATCCTGGCCGAATCTGGTCACGAGTGCGGCCGGGATCTGGCTGCGACCGGCGATCTGGCCGCCTCGTCACCGCGGGCAGCGCAGCGCGCGGGCGGAGGCGATGATGCTCGCGGTCGCGGGCTGCGGATGGTTCATCGCCAATCTCGTCACCGAGGACTCCGACACCGGCTTGCGACAGGTGCTCCGGGGTTGCGCGATGGCCCTGCTGGTGGGATGCGTGTTGGTGACGCCGATGCCACGCTTCGGCAGGGCCGCGCTGGCCGCGGCGATCCGCAGTTCCGCGCGATACTTCGCCGTGCCGCTGACCCTGGTCGCGGCCGTGGTGATCGCCGTGCACGGCGGTGTGCTGCCGCGGATTCCGCCGACGCCGATCCGGCTGGTTCTGCTGTCGGCGTGGTGGATCGGGTGGATGTCGGTCGTCGGTGCGGGTTCGCGGGTCCTGGCCAATCTCGGCCCCGACGCCGTGATCGCACCGCGGCGGTGGCGAGCCGGTCTCGGAGGTTTGATCCTGGCGGTGGTGGCCGCGACCGCGGGTGCGGTCTTGCTGATCTTCGCGTTCTCCGGCGCCCGATTCGATCCGTTCGCGGCCGGTTGCGGCGCACTCACAACGGTGTTCGCGATCGCGGCCGTCGTGGGGCTCTGCGAGCTACCGTCTCTCACGGACTGAGGTCGACTCCTTTCACAACGCGGGACCGCCGCCGGTCGGGTTGCCCGGTCGCGCGCGGCGAGCGCGTTAGTGTGGGTGACATGGGCAAGGGCGAGCGGGTGCTGCGGGCGGCGTACTACGCGCTGCTGTCGCTGCAGGTTGCCTTCGCGCCCACGGGGGTTCGGGCTCGCGTAGTCCGACGGATGTTCCGCGCGCCGTTCGAGTTGCGGGAACCGGGACCGGTGCGGTCGGCCGTCCATACGGTACTGGCGGCCGCGGTCGCGCTGGTCGCCTGGTTCGCCGCCTTCCTCATGATCATGGCCGCCGTGCGTGGCCTGTTCTATCCCTTGATCGCGGCGCACGACTATCAACATTCCTGGGGCGGGCCGACATTGGCGGGCGCGTGGGCGGTCCACTTCGCCGGGGGCGTGCTGCTGCTGCCGCTGTGGGTGCTGCTGATCGCGGGACTGGGGCTGCTCGAACTGCGTCTCGCCCAACGATTGCTGGGACGGATCGGGCCGTGGTGGCCGGTGCCGGTGGCCGTCGTGTTGTCCGCGGGCGGCGTCGTGTTCTTCATAGCCTGGTGGCATCAGATCTGACACGACACTCGCGACGCGCCGGATTCGGGCCCGAAGTGCCTGCACCGTCATTGTTTTCGATCTTGCCGCACCGCAGCATGGAAGGGCGGAGTGTGACACGCGTCTCCGAAACCACCCTGCGGCTTGCTGTTTCGGGCCACCGATTGCCAAGGTTTGCGGGATATGTTGCAGAAGCTACGTTCGTCTCCCGCGCTACGCCGTGCGCTGAAAGCGGCGCTCTCGCTCCTGTTCGTGGTCGCCCTGGCCGTCGTGACCGTGCTGATCGAAAAGCACACGGGCACCGGTAAACCGGAATCGAGCGGGCCACCCGCTCCGTCCGGGCCCGTCCAACCGGCGGGATCGGCCAAGGAGATCAGTGCCCTGCTGGGCAAGCTGAAGGTCGCCGACGAACAACCGATGACCGGTTATTCGCGCGACCGATTCCCGCACTGGGACACCGAGAAACCCGAACACGGATTCGGTGACGACTTCGCGCAATACAGTCGCTGCACCACGCGCGATGTGGTGCTGCTGCGCGACGCCACCGGGCCGGTGAAACTCGACCCGGCCTCGTGCAAATTGAGCGTCGGCAGCAATGGCGGCTGGCGCGACCAGTACGGGGTCATGGACAAGAAGACCAATGCCCTCAAGCCCTACAAGTGGACCACCGATTCCTCGGCGCTCGACATCGACCACATCGTGGCCTTGGCCGAGGCCTGGCGCTCGGGCGCCTCGAAGTTCGATGACGACACCCGCCGCCATATCGCGAATGACGCGCTGAACCTGGTGGTTTCCGATCCCACGGCCAACCGCTCCAAGGGCGACCAGGATCCGTCGAGTTACATTCCGCCCGGGAATTTCCGGTGCGCCTATATCGGGCACTACATCCAGGTGAAAGTAAAGTACGGGTTGAACGTCGATACCAAGGAGCAGGCCGCACTGCAGACCGCGGTGCAGGAATGCGTCACCAAGGGAGGCTTCACATAGTCGCCATCGTCGAAATCCGCAGCGAGACAGCCGTCATGACCCGGGAAGAGGGAACGGTCTCCGGGGATCTCGATGTGACGCTGGATTATTCGGGGCACGGGCTGGTGCGGTATCGCGGCACCGCCACCTGGTACACGATCGGCAATCTGGAGGACGAGCAACCGCGCAGCTGGAACAGTGTGCAGGAGCTGGCCACCGCCATCGAGAACGAGAGCGGTGACCGCGACGCCGCCGGCAATGTGCAGCCGTTCGAGGCGTAAAAGCTAGTTCTGCACGGCTTTCAGGGCTTCGGCGCGTGTCTTGACCGCATTGGTCATGCCCTCGAACCCGGTGGTCAACGCGCTGCCCAGCAGTCCGGAGACCACCGGGGCGAGCAGGCCGTTGAGCTGGAAGTGCGAGACGTAGCGGGTGCGGCCGTCCGCCAGCGCGGTCACGGTGTGCGCACGCTCGCTGCTGAGCAGGCCCAGCGGTACGGGCTTCATGGCGTAGCTGAATTCCTCGCCCGGGGTGTGGGTGCGGATGAATTCGCGCTGCTGCTTGGGTTTCGGGCCGACCAGGCGCACCTTCATGTCGATCGGCGACCCCGGTTCGAGGGTGGTCTTGCACTCCAGGCAGAAGGGATTCCATTCCCCGTACCTGTCCACATCGGTGAGCACCTGCCAGACCAGCTCGGCGGGCGCGTCGATCTCCACGGTTCTGTCGATGACGAAGGCCATGAGGGAACCTTACTGAAACTGGTTCTAGAAGGTGGGATCGGCCGTCGTATATTGCTTTGCCAACCCCGGTACGGTCGGGGCATGACGCTCGCGGACCGCTTCCCCCTGCTGCACGCCCCTGCCCGCTGGGAGTGGGGCGGTCTGGATGTTCAGTTCTCCACCGAACTCCCGCCCGACGAACTCGTCACCAACATCCATGTCGTGTGCTTCGTCGGCGACCGCATCGTGCTCTGCCGCGATGATCGCGATGTCTGGATCCTGCCCGGCGGCACCCGTGAGGCCGGGGAATCCATCGAATCCTGTGTCGCCAGAGAACTCGTGGAGGAAGCCGGAGCCGAATTGATCGGGCCCATCCGGCAATTCGGCGCGCATTACGCGACGACGGACCGGCCCACCCCGTACCGGCCGTGGCAGCCCCACCCGCACAAGGCGTGGCTCTGGTGCACCGCGGACGTGACCCTTACCGGCCCGCCCACCAATCCCGATGACGCCGAGACCATTCTCGAAGTCGGGCTGTTCACGTTGGAGGAGGCCCGTGTGCGAGCCGCCAGGGATGGGTCCTACGTGCCTGATCTCCTCGTACTGGCCACCGAGTTCCATACTGCCCAATGAATTCGGGGGGAGCGGGAGCGCCGCGAGGGTGATTAACTCCCAGCAGGATGAAAGCGTTTCGTTTCAGTGTATTGGCCCTGGCCGCCGCCGCTTCGATCAGCGCGGCCGGAATGAGTGCTGCGGCTACGGCCGAGGGTAAAGAACTTGTGGTGTTGGGCGATTCGTTCAGCGCCAATGCCTGGATGGTCGAGGACCACGCGACCGAATGCCGCCACGGCGACACCTCGTGGCCCACTCGATTGAGCACGCTGATGGGCGTCGCGGGCACCCCGGATTACGCCGACCTCTCCTGCCCCGGCGCATCCCTCGACACCCCGCCCAGTTACACGGCCACCACCGAGGCCCAACAGGCCGATCAGGCAGGCGCTTTCGGGCCGCGAACCAAGCTGGTGGCCTTGCAATTCGGATTGAACGACCGCTGGGGCACCGATGACACGACCCTGTGGTACGCCCTCCAGCACTGCGTGCTCGATCTGATCGGCGGGTGCGGGACCGAGGCCACGGCACAGAACCGCCTCGTGGGCCCCGACAAGCTGACCGGCGCGAAATACGCCGAACGCCTGCGCAGCGTCATCACCTACATCAAGTACTACGCGCCGAACGCCCGCATCGTGCTCGTCGGATACCCGGAATTCTTCCGCCCCGGTCAGGACTCGGTGTCCTTCAACGCCTTCGGCGTCGTGAGATTCGTCCAGCCCCGCGGCCAAGCGGCCCTCGACGCGCTCGATCGCCTCGACCGCGCCCAACGCGAAGCCGCAACCCTCCTGGGCGTCGACTTCTTCGACGCCCGCGCAGCCACCACCGGCCACGGCCTCGGCACCGACCAGCCCTGGCTCAACAACTTCCAGGACCCCCGCGACCCCAACGCCATCCCCTTCCACCCGACCCCCCGCGGCGACGAAGCCGTAGCAACGGCAATCCACGATCAGTTCGCCGTCTGACGGGCACTCACTCCGCGGTACGGGGGTGGTCTCACACCGGTGAGGGATCCGCGTTCACGTGACGCCTCCCTACGCTCCGTCCATGATGGGCGAGGGTACAACCGCGGCGGTGCCGAGACTTCGGGAACTCGATGCCTTGCGGGGATTCGCGCTCGGCGGAATCCTGCTGGTCAATATCGAGATCATGTCCGATCCGAGCGGATTCGCCGCCGGAACCGCGAGGACGCTATCGGAGGCGTTGTTCCACAATAAGTTCTACGTCCTGTTCGCCTTCTTGTTCGGCTATTCGCTGACCATGCAATTCCGGTCGGCGGCGCGGGTTCGAGCGAGCGGACGCAACCGCACGATCCGACGATGTCTCACACTCATGGCGATCGGTGTCGTGGACGCGGTGTTCTTCTTCACCGGGGATGTGTTGTTCGGGTACGGGGCGCTCGGACTGGCGCTCTTGGCGCTGAGCAGGTTTCGTGCGCGCGTACTCTTGTGGATCGCCGCGGTCATGTACGGGCTCGGGGCCATGGCCATCGCCGTCATGAGTGCGCTGGCCGGAGGCGGAGCGGGCGTGGAGCCCGCCGAGCACGAGCGGCTCCTCGACATCGTGCGTGCCGGGTGGGGCCGGGCGGCAGCGTGGCGCTGGGAATTGTTCGTCGACCGACTCCCCACCTTTCTCCTGTTCGGTCTGGTCAATGTCCTGCCGCTGCTGCTGGTGGGATTCGCCGCCGGGAAGGCTCGACTCCTCGAATTCCCCGAGCGCTATCTCCCACTGTTGCCGCGCGTGCAATGGATCGGTTTCGCTGTGGGACTGCCGATCGCTGCACTGTCCGCCATCACGCACTGGCTGCCACTTGCCGGACCCACCGTCATCGCGGACCCGCTACTCGCCGCGGCATACGCAGCCACCCTGCTGCGAACCATCCTTGGCCACCTGCTCGTCCAGGTGCAGCGGCACCGGATCACCGGAGGCCGGGGAGTAGCGGTAGGTCTGGTCGGC
>NZ_JBSGBY010000201.1:0-12869 GCF_053601505.1 Nocardia sp. NPDC004722 | reverse complement strand
GTGGTGATCCTCGACGAGGCCACCGCGTCCTTGGACTCGACCTCGGAGGCGGCGGTGCAGGAAGCGCTGGCCGAGGCTCTGGAGGGGCGCACCGCGCTGGTCATCGCGCATCGGCTGTCCACCATCCGCAATGCCGATCAGATCCTGGTGCTCGAGCACGGCCGGATCGTGGAGCGCGGCACCCACAACGAACTGCTGGCCGCGGACGGCCGCTACACCGAGCTGTACCGGACCCAGTTCGCCGACGCGAGCCCGGCGGCGGTGGCGTAGCCGCTGGTCAGCCCGGGACACGAGTTGCCGGATCGGCAAAAGGGTTCGAACCCGACGCCGGTCCGGCACTAGCGTCGCAACCATGGGTTCTCACACGCACGGACAGGCAGACACGCACGAGCATCAGCACGCCGAGGGGCACCGGCACTCCCACGGGCATGGCCACGGACACGGCCACACGCACGACAAGATCGACTGGGCGACCATGATCCCGGATCTGCAGCGGGACGACGCCATGTCAGCGGAGGCCAATGCCGAGATCGCGCGCCGGTTGATCGGTCTGATTCCCGCCCGCACCGAACCGACCGTGCTCGACATCGGGGCCGGGGCCGGCGGTCAGAGCGTGGCGTTCGCACGTGAGCTGCTGGCGCGCGGCGGCGGACGGCTGGTCATCGTGGACGCGGTGCCGGAACTGCTCGAGGTGGCCCGGCAATCGGTGAAGATCGCGCTCGCGGGCGACGACCGGGTGCGGGTGGAGACCGTGCTGGCGGACGCCGCCGCGGCCGACTTCGGCGCGGGCCTGCCCGCCGCCGATCTGGTGTGGGCCTCGCGCTCGGTGCACCACCTGCCCGATCAGCAGGCGGGCACCACCCGCCTGGCCGAGCTGCTGCGCCCGGACGGCTGGCTGGCGCTGGCCGAGGGTGGACTGGCGATGCGCTGCCTGCCCTGGGACCTCGGCGTCGGCGAGCCCGGGCTGCAGGACCGCCTGCTGGCCCAGCGCGAGGCGGGTTTCGCCCAGATGCGCACGGACATCACCGATTCCACGCCCATGCCCTATGGCTGGAACGTGGCGCTGAGCCGGGCCGGGCTCTCGGCGGTCACCTCCTTCAGCGTGCTCACCGACCATCCCGCGCCGCCCGCGCCGGCGGTGCGCGACAGCGTGATCGCGTGGCTGAGCGGACTGAGCGAGCGGGTCGGCGATCGCCTCGCCGAGGCGGATCGGAACACCCTCACGGCCCTGCTCGACCCGGCGGCCGAGACGTATCTCGGTGCGCGCGAGGACATTTACATCCTGGGCGCGACCACGGTATTCCTGGGCCGCCGATAGGGCCGTCGACGGCGTCGCCGTCAGGGTGCTGGACAGGGCTGTCGATAGCCTGCCCGCATCGACGGGCACGGTCGTGATCTGGCCGTGCCCGAACCGACACCGTGTTGTGCCCGCCGACGCGCCTCCGACCTCCCGAAATGCCCTGCTATGCGGCATAATTCGAGCTCCCATGGCATAACTCACATGATCGTTTCACATGCCGGGGGAGGAGTTTCGGTGACCCGTACCAAGGTGCAGCGGCAGACGCCCGCGACCCACGTCGACGATGTCGAGCGCATGTTCGGTGCGCGGCGATATCAGCCTGCCGCCGAAGCGCCCCCGATGACGATCAGGGTTGACGGCGGGACCCGGCGGACGGACGACGACTGGTCGGTTCCGAAAAAGCTGGTGGCCGACTGTGTTTCGGGCAAGCTGGTCGTCGACTTCACCCGGGCCCGTTGCTCGCGCCGCGAGATCGATGTGCAGGTGGTGGCGGGCGCGGGAGCCATCGTGCTGATCGTGCCGCGCGGCTGGCGGGTCGATCTGGAGGGCGTGTCGCCCGGCAACGGCACCCTCGCCAATCGGGTCCGACTGCCCCGGTTCCCGGGCGCGCCGCTGATCCGGGTCACCGGCCAGGTGGACACCGGTGCGGTGAAGGCACGCTACGCGTACCGGTCACCCTTACGGTGGTTACGCCGCTCGGCCTGATAAGACGGAGAGGTGACGCGCTGGCTGCTGCACGTCGACCTCGACCAATTCCAGGCCGCGGTCGAATTCCGGCGTCATCCGGAGTTGCGCGGCCGACCGGTCATCGTGGGCGGCAACGGGGACCCCGCCGAGCCTCGCAAGGTGGTGTCCTGCGCGTCCTATCCGGCCCGGGCCTTCGGGGTGCGGGCCGGAATGCCGCTGCGCAATGCCGCGCGGATCTGCCCCGACGGCGTCTTCCTACCCCAGGATCTGGCGTTCTACGCCGAGGCATCCGAGGAGATCATGGCGCTGCTGCGCACCTTTCCGGGGCGGGTGGAGGTGCTCGGCTTCGACGAGGCGTTCCTGGCCGTGGACACCGATGATCCCGAGGAACTCGCCGGTGAGATCCGCTCCGCCATCGCCGAATTGGAGCTGACCTGCGCGGTCGGTATCGGGGACAACAAGACTCGCGCCAAGCTGGCCACCGGATTCGCCAAGGCGGTGGGTAAGACCGGGGAGTCCGACGAACCGGCCGTGGCCGGAGCCGGGACCGGGGTCTTCCGGCTCACCGCCGACAACTGGGTGGAACTGATGGCGCACCGGCCGACCGGCGCGTTGTGGGGAATCGGTGCGCGGATCGCGAAACGGATGAGCGCCTTGGGTATCGAGACCGTCGCCGATCTGGCGGCCGCGGACCGGAATGTGCTGGCGAAGGAATTCGGACCGAACACCGGGCCCTATCTGTGGGTGCTCGGCCACGGCGCGGGCGACACCGACATCGCCGCACCGCGGGAACCGGTGGGCCACAGCCGATCCGAGACCTTCCCGGAGGATCTCACCGAACTCGCGGACCTCGATGCGGCGGTGGTGCGGCTGGCCACCCAGGTGGCCGAGGAGACCTTCGCCCAGGGCCGGGCCGTCGGCCGGGTGAGCGTGACCGTGCGGACCAAGACCTTCTTCACCCGCAGCAAACAGCGGAAATTGCCCGCGCCGACCACCGATGTGGACGAGATCGTGCAGACGGCGCTGCTGGTCCTGCACTCCTTCGAGCTGGATCGCCCCATCCGGCTGCTCGGGGTCCGCGTCGAATACGCCATGCTGTGATCAGGTTCCACCGACGGAAGGCATTCTCGCGATGAGCGACTACGAGAACATCGTGTTCGAGCATGACGGGCCGATCGCCCGCATCACCCTGAACCGGCCGAACGCCGCCAATGGCATCGATCAGGCGCTGGCGGACGAACTGGAGCGCGCGGCGTCGTACTGCTCGGACGATCCGGCGGTCAAGGTGGTCGTGCTGACCGGGGCCGGGCGGTTCTTCTCGGCGGGCGGCGATGTCCGGGCCATGGCCGAGAGCCCGGACGCCGGCCGGTTCATCGAGAAGCTGGCCGACACCCTGCACCGTGCGGTGTCGGCGCTGGCTCGGATGGACGCCTTGTTGATCGTGGCCGTCAATGGCACTGCGGCCGGAGCCGGATTCAGTCTCGCGGTGGCGGGCGATCTGGTGGTGGCGGCCGAATCGGCCAAATTCACCATGGCGTACACCAAGATCGGCCTCAGCCCCGACGGCGGCGCTTCCTACTACCTGCCGCGCCTGATCGGCCTGCGCAAGACCCAGGACCTGATGCTGACCAACCGCACGCTGACCGCGGCCGAGGCGCTCGATTGGGGCCTGCTGCACCGGGTGGTGCCCGATGCCGAACTGGCGGACGCGGCCGAGACGCTGGCGCGGGAATTCGCCACCGGGCCCAAGGGCTCCAACGCGAATGTGAAGAAGCTGCTGCTGGTCTCGTCCCAGCACACCCTCGAGGAACAGCTGGGCACCGAGGCGGCGTTCATCACCCGCTGCGCGGAATCCGCGGACGGGCAGGAGGGCATCGCCGCCTTCACCGGGAAGCGCGCCCCGAAATTCGCCTGATCCCGGCCGCTTTCACCGACCTGACCAACGTCGTGCCACTTATGCTCGGGACATGGAGTTCCAGGCGATGGTGGCACACGAATCGGACAGTGGGATCGCCCTCATCCGGGAGGAAGTCACCGACGACTTCCTGATGCCCGGTGAAGTGACGATCAAAGTGCACTTCACGAGCGCCAACTACAAGGACGGACTGGCCATCACCCCGCGCGGCGGGGTGGTGCGGCAATACCCCCTCATCCCCGGCATCGACCTCACCGGTGAGGTATTCGCTTCCACCGATCCGGAATTCGCGCCCGGCGACCTGGTCGTCGCGCACGGCTACGAGATCGGGGTGTCCCATCACGGCGGTTTCGCCGAATACGCCCGGGTCCCCGCCGGATGGGTGGTCAAGCTCGACGGGCTCACCCCGCGCGAGGCCGCGGCCATCGGCACCGCGGGCTACACCGCGGCCATGAGCGTGCAGGCGCTGCTGGATCGCGGCCTCACCCCCGATGCCGGTCCGGTCCTGGTCACCGGCGCGACCGGCGGTGTCGGCAGTGTGGCGGTCGACATCCTCTCCGGTCTCGGTTTCGAGGTGATCGCGTCCACCGGCAAGATCGGTGCGGGCGAACTGCTTTCGGCGCTCGGCGCGAACACCGTGATCGGGCGGCTGCCCGGCGAGGACAAGGTCCGGGCACTGGGCAAGGCGCAGTGGGCGGCCGCGGTCGACAGCGTCGGCGGCACCTCGCTCGCCTACGTGCTCAGCGCCATCAAATACGGTGGCGCGGTGGCGGTTTCCGGGCTCACCGGAGGATCGGATCTGCCCACCACGGTCATGCCGTTCATTCTGCGCGGGGTGTCGCTGCTCGGCATCGACTCCGCGCACTTCCCGATCGCGCAGCGGCGTGACCTGTGGGCGCGGCTGGCGAAAGACCTGCGACCCCAGCATCTCTCGCTGCTGGAGAACTACGCCCCGATCACCGAGGCGGAGGCCGTCCTGCACTCGATTCTGGACGGCACCCATTCCGGCCGGACGGTGCTCGGGGTCGCGGGGCAGTTCTAGCCGACCATCGCTCGTACGAGGTTGTGGTCGGAGGCTCCGGCCACATCCTCGACGACCAGGTCGCGCACCGGAACCCCGTGCCCGACAACATGATCGATGAACTGGGATTTCGAGCCCGAATCCCGGGGCCGGGTCGGGACCGAATCGGACGCGAAATCGGCGACGGTGTAGCCCTCACCCAGGCCCGCGGCCAGCGCGGTCCGGTCGATATTGAAGTCACCGAGCAGCACGGCGGGGCTCGCCTCGGTGAGTTCACGCAGTCGTTTCAGCTGCATGTCACGGCGTTCGTCGCCGGTCACATGAGTGGCGGCGATGAGGAGCCCGCCGAGTTCGACCGCGAGGACGCCCTTGCCGAGGTCGAGGGCGAAGGATTCGGCGGCGACCGGTCGCGCGGTGCCGTCGACCAGGATGACCAGGTGTTCGCTCCGGTCCTCCAGCACATTCGCCACGCGGCGCGGACGCGGCACGCGCGGGTAGTCGAGTACATGGAATTCCCTGCCGGGCAGGGCATTCCGGAGGCTGGCGAGCTGATCTCCGCTGACCTCCATGAGGGCGACTACAGTCTCGGTGCGAGCCGCGATCGTGGCGGTCACGGTGGCGATCCGCTTGGACTCCTCCGGCCATAGCCCTGCGATATCACTGACCCAGTTGTCGGCGTGAACGCGATGCAGGACATTCCAGGTGGCTACGGAGATCACTACAGCACCCTATGAGATTCGAACGGACCGTGCGGGTTTCATTCCATTCGAAAACAGTAAGGGGGTGTGAGGGCTAGCCCCCACACCCCCTTACGTTTCATGTGAAACAACGAAAGTTCGCTCTTCGGTTGCTCTTTCAGCCAGCACCGGCCAGAACTTCCAACGCGGCCGAGAGGTGCGGCAGCGCGGGAGGCCCGTAGGACGAGGCGATCTCGGCCAGCGCGCGGGCCAGGTGCGGCGCGATGGCGGCGGCCGGGAGCAACTCCTCGGCCAGCACGATTCCGCCGACGACGTGACCGGCCTTGATGCGCTGATCCCGGGTCACCTCGTAGCGCCACGAACCGATCTGCACCCGTTCGGGATCCGAACGGAACATGGACTTGCGGGCCGGGGTCCGGGTAACTCCGGGGACGCCGGAGAAGACGTTGAACACCAGACCCAGCCCGCCCGGACCGCCGAGTGCCGCATTGATGGCACCGGTGGCGGTCTCGACGTCGAAATCGGTCACGAGTTCATGCCAAGGGTGAACTGCGGAATGATCGGGTCGCCATCGCCGATGCGGCGAACGGCAGTGCCGGAGGCATAGAACTCGACCGTGTGATATCCCCAGGCGTAGTTGGAGATATCGAAGCTCACGCCGGTGACACCGGTCGCGCCGTCGCGTTCCGCCTCCGCCTGCATGCGGGACATGGCCAGCTCACGGGCCTGGTAGTTGCCCTGGGTCCACTGCGGCATCTCCATATTGCGGCCCATCTGGCTGAGCATCTGCCGGAAGCTCTGCACGGCGACGTGGAAGACGCAGTTGCCCATGACGAAGGCCACGGGCGCGTACCCGGTGCGCATGAGCGTCACCAGGTCCTGACCCGAGAGATGACTGGTGAACGCCTGGCCGTTCGGACGCCGATAGCTGCCGGGGGCCTTCGCGAAGCGGACGGCCGTGCCGACCGCGATGAACTCCAGGTGCTCGAGCGACTCACCGTGCTGCCGCCACTCCAGGCGGACGCCCACCACGCCGTCGGCCTTGAGCGCGTCGGCCTCGGCCTGCATGCGGGACATGGCATTCCAGCGCGCCCGGTAGGTGGCCTCGGTCAGCACCGGCAGCTCCTGCTGCTGGCGGATGCCGGTGAACTGGAAGCCGACGTGATAGACGGAAACGCCCATCACCAGATCGATGGGCTCGAAGCCCGCGCCGTGCAAGAGCGCGAATTCGTTGACCGAGAGGTCCGAGGTGAAGATGCGGTTCGCGTGCGAGAGACGCTCACCCGCGACCTGATCGAGCGGCTGCGGCTGGCCGGGCTGGTTCGGCTGGTTGGGTTGCATTGCGTTCGCCCTCCGTCGGATCCCCGATGAATCCATAACGAGGGTACGACTCGGTCTGGTTCCGGGCCCGGCGAAAAAACGAAAGGGCCGTGCGTGTTCTGAGAACACGCACGGCCCCTTTCCCGGCGGCTTACGCGGTCGCGCTCAGCGGCCGCCCGTCGTAGGCCGGTTCCGCCACCGGTTCGATGGCGTAGGCCAGGATCTCGGCCACGTCGGCGACGGGACGGACATCCAGGGCGGCCAGCACCTCGGTGGGGACCTCGTCCAGGTCCGGCTCGTTGCGAGCCGGGATGAACACGGTCTTCAGGCCGTTGCGCTGGGCGGCGAGCAGCTTCTGCTTCACGCCGCCGATCGGCAGCACCCGTCCGTTCAGCGTGACCTCACCGGTCATGCCGACATCCGCGCGGACCTGGCGACCCAGGGCCAGCGACACCAGGGCGGTGACCATGGTGACGCCCGCCGACGGACCGTCCTTGGGCACCGCGCCCGCCGGGAAGTGGATGTGGATATTGCGATCCAGCACGCTCGGCTCGATGCCGATCTCTTCCAGGTGGGAGCGGACGTAGGTCAGGGCGATCTGCGCGGACTCCTTCATGACGTCGCCCAGCTGACCGGTCAGGGTCAGGGAGCGATCGCCCTCGGCGGCATTGGCCTCGATGTAGAGAACATCGCCGCCCGCGCCGGTCACGGCCAGACCCGTGGCGACACCGGGGACCGCGGTGCGTTCCACCCCGTCGGGGGTGAAGCGCGGACGGCCCAGGTAGTCCTTCAGGTCACCCAGTCCGATCACCAGTTTGCCGGTGGTGGACGGGGTTTCGGCCTCGTAGCCCAGGTTCTTGTCGTAGCCCAGGCCCTCCGGCACGAATTCGCCCTTGCTGATCACGCTTTCGGTGTCCGCGATGTCCGCCGATTCCGACAGCTTCGTCGCCGCCTTGCGCAGCGCCTTGGCGATCAGCCGCTCCATCTGCCGCACCCCGGCTTCCCGGGTGTAGTTGGCGGCGACCTCACGCAGCGCCTCATCCGTGATCGAGACCTCCTCAGCGGTCAGAGCGTTGCGCTCCAGCTGCCGCGGGATCAGGAAGTCGCGGGCGATGGCCACCTTGTCGGACTCGGTGTAGCCGTCCACGCTGATCAGTTCCATGCGGTCCAGCAGCGGGCCCGGAATCGTCTCGAGGACGTTGGCGGTCGCGATGAACAGCACGTCGGACAGGTCCAGATCCAGGTCCAGGTAGTGGTCGCGGAACGTGTGGTTCTGCGCCGGGTCCAGCACCTCCAGCAGGGCCGCCGCGGGATCGCCGCGGAAGTCGCTGCCGACCTTGTCGATCTCGTCCAGCAGGACAACGGGATTCATCGATCCCGCCTCCTTCATGGCGCGCACGATGCGGCCGGGCAGCGCGCCCACGTAGGTGCGCCGGTGACCGCGGATCTCGGCCTCGTCGCGCACGCCGCCCAGGGCGACGCGAACGAACTTGCGGCCCAGGGCCCGTGCCACGGACTCACCCAGCGAGGTCTTGCCGACACCGGGCGGACCGACCAGCACCAGCACCGCGCCGGAACCGCGTCCGCCGACGACCTCCAGGCCGCGGGCGGCCCGCCGCGAACGCACGGCCAGGTACTCGACCATGCGGTCCTTGACCTCGTCGAGGCCGTGGTGGTCGGCGTCCAGCACCGCGCGGGCGGCCGAAACATCCGTGGAGTCAGTGGTTTTCACATTCCACGGCAGTTCCAGGACGGTGTCGAGCCAGGTGCGGATCCAGCCCGTCTCGGGGCTCTGATCGCTGGAACGCTCCAGGCGACCGACCTCGCGCAGGGCGGCTTCCTTGATGTCGGCGGGCAGGTCGGCGTTCTCGACGCGGGTGCGGTAGTCCTCCGCGCCGTCCGGCTCGTCCTCGCCCAGCTCCTTGCGAATCGCGTTGAGCTGCTGGCGCAACAGGAACTCGCGCTGGGTCTTCTCCAGGCCCTCGCGCACGTCCTCGCTGATCTTCTCGCTGACCTCGGTCTCGGCGATGTGCTGGGTGGTCCACTCGATCAGCTTGGTCAGTCGCGCGAAAGTGTCCGGGGTGTCCAGGATCTCGCGCTTCTGCTCATTGCTGAGGTAGGAGGCCCAGCCCGCCGCGTCGGCCAGCGTCGACGGATCGTTCATCTGATTGACCGCGTCGATGACCTGCCACGCCTCGCGGCGTTGCAGCACCGACACGACCAGCTTCTTGTATTCGGCCGCAAGCTCTTTGGTGCGGCCGTCGGCGGCCGGGATCTCGACCGGTTCGGCCTCGACCCACAGTGCCGCGCCCGGCCCGGTCACGCCGTGGCCGATCTTGGCCCGGCTCTCCGCCTTCAGCACCGCGGCGGGCGCGCCGCCGCGCATCCGGCCGACCTGTTCGATGGTGGCCACGACGCCGTAACTGGCGTACCCCTCATCGAGGCGAGGCGCGACCAGCACCTGGTTGACCTTGCCCGCGCGGGCGGCATCGATGGCGGCCTGCGACGACTCGTCCAGCTCGATCGGCACGACCATGCCGGGCAGCACGATCGGATCGGTCAGGAACAGGACCGGCAGGTTCGTTGGTGTAGTCACGTCTTCGACCCCTTCCAAGGTTGAGCGTTACCTACTCAACCCCACCCCCTACCCGAATGTTCCAACCCTTTGTTCGCCTGGGGAGAACATCATCAGAGATAGGGGTTGACGGCTTGAGCTAATGCGATTAGCTTTATGGCTATCGCAGTTAGCTTCACTCGCTAGGGAGAGAACGACATGACCGAGTACGTGGACATCGAAGGTGGCCGGATCGCGTACGACGAGGCCGGGACGGGCCCGCTGGTCGTGCTGTCGCACGGCATGGGGATCGATCGGAATGTCAACAAGCACCTGATGCCGCTGCTGGTGGCCGCGGGCTACCGGGTGGTCAACACCGATATGCGCGGACACGGCGAGTCGAGCCTGGAGTGGGCGTCGGAGACCGGGAAGGCCGCCATCAGCCGCACCGACGTCGCCAACGACCTGCTCGCGGTGATCGAGAAGCTGGGCGGCGGGCCCGCCGTCGTGATCGGGCACTCGCTCTCCGGCGGGTCGGCCACCATCGCGGCGGCCCTGCGGCCGGACCTGGTGCGGGCGATCGTGGAGATCAACCCCTTCACCCTCACCCAGAAGGCCGACATCGGAGCGCTTTTCACCAACTCGCGGCACCGCAGCGGCATGATCCCGCTGATGGCCACCATGATGTTCAAGAGCGCCGGGCAGTGGCTGAAGTACCTGAAGGTGGCCATGCCGTCCAACCCGTCCGACCGTGACGAGTACCTGGCCGAGGTGTCCGCCAAGCTGGCCGAGCCGGGCCGGATGGCCGAATTCATGAAGTGCGGCAAGTCGACTCCCGCGGACGCGGAAGCCCAGGTGCCCAACGTGACCCAGCCCACCCTCGTCATCATGGGCGGCGCGGACCCGGACTTCCCGAGCCCCGAGGCCGAGGGCCAGCGCATCGTCGCTGCCCTGCCCGCCGGACTGGGCAGCCTCGCCCTGGTCCCGGGCACCGGCCACTACCCGCAGTTCGAGAAGGCCGACCAGGTGGCAGAGTCGGTGCTGCCCTTCCTGAAGGAAAACCTTGCCTAGGGTGGGCCTGAGCCGGACCGACGTCGTCGCCGCGGGGGCCGCCCTCGCCGACGAGGTCGGTTTCGGCAATCTGGCCCTGGGCACGCTGGCGCAGCGGCTGGGGGTGCGAACTCCCTCGCTGTACAAGCACATCGAGAGCCTCGCCGACCTGCAACACGGCATCGCGGCGCTCGCCATGGCGGAGGTCGACCAGTTGGTCCGCGACGCCATGCACGGCAAATCCGGCAGCGCCGCCCTGGCCGCCTTCGCGAACACCTTCCGCGAGTACGTGGTCGAGCACCCGGGCCGCTACAGCGCGACCGTCGGCGCGAAGTTCACCGGGCCGGATGATCCACTGCTGCAATCGGGTTCGCGCGTGCTGGACTCGATGGCCGCGGTGCTGCACGGCTACGGCATCGGCGCCGACGAGATGGTGCACGCCCAGCGCACATTGCGCTGCCTGTTCCACGGCTTTGCCACCCTGCAAGCCGCGGACGGCTTCCAATGGAGCAATGACGCCGAGGACAGCTTCGACTGGATGATCCGCTTCCTGGATCGCGGCCTCACCGAAATCGGCTCGGCCTGAACCAAATTGCGGGACCATGAAACCGACACTGACAACGAGGGTGTTGGGGTGGCATGGAACAGTACGAATGCGACGGCGTCCGGATCTCCTACATTCGCCGGGGTGAGAACGGCCCACCGGTAGTCCTGCTGCACCACGCCGGTGCGGCGCACGTGGTGTGGATGCCCCAAATCCAGGTGCTGGCACGGCAATACCGGGTCTACGCTCTCGATCTGCCCGGCTACGGCAGCTCCGGCAGGACGCTCGCGAATGACCCGGTCCGCGGCTTCACCCTGGCGCGCTACACCGAGCTGATCCACCGTTTCCTGGTCGACCAGGAACTCACCGATGTCAGCCTGATCGGCAATTGCCTGGGCGGCGCGATCACCCTGAACACGACCCGGCGGCATCCCGAGCTGATCCGGGCGGCGGTGGCCATGAATCCACTCACCGAATCCACCGTGCTGTACGGCAGATTGGGTGCGGCGGCCCGTCTCGACCGCGCAGCGCCCGAGGCGGTGATCGCGGCCCTCGAAGGCTGGCACACCCCGCGCTGGCTGGCTCGCGCCACCGTGCGCTACTGGTTCACCAGACGCCGCGCCTTCCGGGCCTGCCCGTACACGGGTGCACTGTCGGCCGGTTATCCGGCCGGATCGCTGCTGCGCGTCATCCGGGACCTGCCTTCCTTTGCCGCACTGGACGATTGGCCCGACCGCGACGCACTGCCGCCGATCTGCACGATCTGGGGCAGCCGCAATCGCGTGCTCTCGGCGAGCGCGGGCCGCGCCCTGAACGAGCGCCTACGCCCCGATCGCGCCGAGTTCATCGCCGACGGCGGCCACGTGCCGATGTTGGAGCAGGCCCCGCGGGTCACCGCCATCCTCACCGAATTCCTTGCCGCCCAGCTCCCCGCGGACCCCGTCCGCTGAGTGCCGGCCCGGCCTACCATGGCGGCCGGGGGAGACCTCCGAACCGGAACGAGGAGCATATGAGCACGATGCTGGCCGCACGACTACATCTGGGACCGCGCTCGGAGTCGCCGCGCTCGCGGCGGCTGGAGTTGGACGAGGTGCCGATTCCGGAGCCGGGGCCGGATCATGTGCTGGTCAAGGTGGAGGCGGCGGGGGTGTGCCTGTCGGATGTGCATCTCATCGACGGGACGCTGACGCCGCTGTTCCTGAAGGGCGATGTGGTGACCCTCGGGCACGAGGTCGCGGGCACCGTCCACGCGCTCGGGCCGGGGGTGACGGCCGCGAAGGTGGGGGACCGAGTGGTGTTGCAGGCCGGGGAGTTGCGTGGCGGGGCCACGTTCACCCGCGGCGTCGACTACGACGGCGGCTGGGCCGAGTACACGCTGGCCCGGGTGGACACCCTGGTGCCGCTGCCGGACGAGCTGCCGTTCGAGCAGGCGTGCTTCATCCCGGACGCGGTGTCCACGCCCTGGGCGGCGATCACCGCCACCGCCGAGGTGAAAGCCGGTGAGGCCGTGGGTGTCTGGGGCGTCGGCGGGCTGGGCGCGCACGGGGTGCAGTTGCTTCGGCTGGTCGGGGCCGCGCCGATCATCGCGATCGATCCGCTGCCCGCCGCCCGGGAACGCGCCCTGGAGTTCGGTGCGGACCTGGCCTTGGATCCGGCCGATCCCGACCTGCGCGCCAAGGTTTTCCAGGCCACGGGCACCGGTCTCAATGCCGCCTTCGACTTCGCCGGGGTGGCTCCGGTGCGCGAGCAGGCCGTAGTGTGCCTCGCGCCGCAGGGGCGG